>CP031740.1:0-130000 GCA_022701275.1 Microcoleus vaginatus PCC 9802 | reverse complement strand
GGTGGTGGTGATGGACAATGCCACGTTTCATAAAGGTGGTCGAATTGAGGAATTGATTCAAAGTGTAGGGTGTAGATTGTTGTATTTACCGCCGTACTCCCCTGATTTGAACAGGATTGAACAAAGAAGAGTCTTGGCTCACAAGTCGCATCCGCAAACAATTAAAGCGCTTTGACTGTTTACGTGATGCGATCGAAGATGTCCTACGCCTTGCATCCTAACCGCCTTGGCGGTTGCTATAATAGGCACAGTTTTATACTTTAAGTAATATAGCAACCGCCAAGGCGGTTAAGCCGCTGTGCGAAGCACAGCTTCCATGGCATCCCTAAGACACCCAAATTGAATTAGTTGTTTACGAATTCGACTTTTTAACCATGACCAGCATCGCTCAATTTTGTTGAGATCAGGTGAATAGGGTGGCAAGTATTTTAACTGAGAACCTGCAGCTTCAATTAATTGAAGAATCCGCCCACCTTTATGAAATGTGGCATTATCTGCAATCACTATTTGTCCCGGTTTTAGCGTTGGGATTAAACAAGTTTCTAGCCAGGTTTCAAACACGGTTCGATTACAAGAACCCTCAACAGTAAATGGAGCCAATAACTCACCATGACAATAGGCAGCAATCATATTAACTCGCCCTTGTCTTCGGCAACTTTTTAAAGCATAAAAGCGGCTCCCTTTAGCATTCCAACCATAGCTATAATCTTCTCTACTATCAATCCCAGACTCATCTATATAAACTATGTCCTGTGGTACATACAGCCCTATCTCTTGTTTAAAGAGAAGTCGTTTAACTTCATCTCTTTCTTGATAACCATAAGTTTTTTTTTGCGCGTAAACCCAATCTTTTTTAATGCCCGTGATATAGTGCGATCACTAATTTCTTCCGTCCATAGTTTGGCCATCTCTACTTGAGTTTTATCTCCATTAATCTCGACAAATTTGGTAAATTTTTCCCAATCAGTAATTTTGTGCCCATTACCAGGTGGTTGATTAGGCAAGGCTTGAAAGTCCCCAGTCTCACGTTCCCGCTTCAACCATAAACGAATAGTGTTACGACTAATGCTAAATATAAGGCAAGCTTCACTAATCTTTAAGCCATCAAGCTTGATTGCTTGGATCACTTTTTGACCGAGGTCGTAACTGTAGGGTTTGGGCATGGGTTTCGCTCCGGCACAGCCGGAGCAAGATTAAGGGATACTTCCAGTCTAGGGCTTAACCGCCTTGGCGGTTGCTATATCTCTTCTTTAAAGAGAAGTCGTTTAACTTCATCCCTTTCTTGATACAGCACTTTGCTTAACAGTTAGGTACAATAGTAGAGGTGGTAAGAAAGAAAAAAATGAAACCCTACTCCCTAGATATGCGTCAAAAGATTGTTGACACTTACGAGGCAGGTAACACCTCTATTCGGCAAGTAGCAGAAAGATTTCAAGTCAGTAAAAGTACCGTACAAGCCCTACTAAAGCGAAAAAAAGAGACAGGAAGATTACTCCCTAGTCAGGCAAAGGGCGGTAAACCGAGTTTACTGTTTGGTCACGAACAACAGATTGAAGAGATGGTAGCCCAGTATCCAGATTACACACTAGCGGAATACTGTGAGTATTGGCACGAAAAAACAGGAGTATGGTTGAGCGAGAGTGCGATGTGCCGATTCCTAAAAAAGCAGCAACTCACTTTGAAAAAAAAACACTACGCAGCAGTCAAGCCCATAAAGAAATTAATCAAAATCAGCGAATAGAATATTGGAAAAAAATCCGAGATGTCGCACCAAAAGATCTGATATTTTTGGACGAAATGGGCGTATTGCTAGGGATAATGAGATCCAGAGCTAGAAGTAAAAAGGGAGAAAGAAGCTACGATATCAAGCCATTTTATAGAGGAAGTAGGGTGACAGTAATTGGTGCAATAACCAACAAGAAGGTCATCGCCATGAAAACAATGAAACAATCAATGAATGGAGAAGAGTTCAAGAAATTTGTGCAAGAACAATTGGTTCCCAAATTATGGAAAGGAGCGGTATTAGTTATGGATAATTTGAAGGCACACAAGGTAGAAGGTGTGGAAAAAATGATCGAAGCAGTGGGAGCAAGAGTAGTGTATTTGTCACCGTACTCACCTGAGTTTAACCCCATCGAACATTTATGGTGGGAATTAAAGGCATGGCTCAGGAGATTTGTACCTCGAAGTGTACAGATTGTGGAAAAACTATTGGAATTGGGTGTGAAATTATGTTCAAGTAAGCAAATCGAAAATTATTTTGCTCACTGCTGTTACTGTACCTCTTAGTCACGCAAAGTGCTGTAACCATAAGTTTTTTTTTACGCGTGAACCCAATTTTTTTTAAGCCCCGTGAAATCGTGCGCTCACTAATTTTTTCCGTCCATAGTTGAGCCATCTCCACTTGAGTTTTATCTCCATTAACCTCGACAAATTTGGTAAATTTTTCCCAATCAGTAATTTTGTGTCCATTACCAGGCGGTTGATTAGGTAAGGCTTGAAAGTCCCCAGTCTCGCGTTCCCGCTTCAACCATAAACGAATAGTGTTACGACGGCGTTGCAGGCGTTGCATAATAGTGATATGAATTGAGGTTAAATCTAATGAAATGTCCTGAATGTGGCTCCAGCCATATCCGTAAAAATGGCAAGATGATAGGGAAGCAAAATCATATTTGTGTCGATTGTCATCGTCAGTTTATTGATGTTTACACAATCTCCAAAGGATACTCAGATGAAATTAAAGCGCAATGTTTGAAAATGTATGTCAACGGCATGGGATTTCGAGGTATTGAGCGCGTCATAGGAGTCCATCACACCACCGTCATTAATTGGGTCAGACAAGTAGGAGAACGCCTACCGTCCGCCTATGACCCAGAGACCACTCCAGAAGTGGGGGAGTTGGATGAACTAGAAACTTTTGTAGGGCAAAAAAAAAATCTGGTTGTGGACAGCAGTAGACCACTTTAAGCCAGGAATCTTAGGGTGGGTTTTGGGCGACCACTGTGCGAAGACCTTTGCCCCCTTGTGGGAGCTTGTAGCAACATGGAATTGTTATTTTTATGTCACGGACGGCTGGCGAGTCTATCCAGGATTTATTCCAGATGGAGATCAAATTATTAGCAAGACTTACATGACGAGGGTAGAAGGTGAAAACACACGGTTACGACATTACGCAAGCCCGACTGCATCGCAAGACACTTTGTTATTCACGCGTTAGAGGAAATGCTGAGACACTCGATCAGATTGTTGCTACACTACCTCAAGTTCTGGGATGTGCCGATTCCTCAATGATTCATGGCATCATTCAGCAACGCCTGGGAATTGTCCTAATCGTTGTGACCACTGCTATAACAGTCAACTGTTAACAGCTCACTGTTAACAGTTAACTATTTTCAAACCATCTCTGGTGAAACTTGCATTGCCGGCTGCGGCTGGAACTGGAACAGCGAATAAACCACATTGCGGCGGATATCCGTCATCATGTCCAAAAACAGCTCGTAACCTTCAGTTTTGTACTCGATCAGCGGGTCTTTCTGGCCGTAACCGCGCAGCCCTACAGACTCGCGCAAAGCATCCATTTGTTGCAAATGTTCCCGCCACAAAGTATCAATTTGCTGCAAAATAAAGAACCGTTCCGCATCTCGCATCAATTCGGCTCGGATTGCATTAACTTCCGCTTCTTTAATGTCGTAAGCATTGCGGACTTGTTCGTGCAGGAATGTTTTAATTTCCTCAACGGACAAATCTTCTAGCTGATCCGGTGTCATGTCAGCGAGCAGATAAACAAATTCCTTCACCTTGCTCACAAGTTTGTCGAGTTCCCATTCTTCCGAAGGTAAATCGGGATTGATGTATGCTCCCACGATGTCGTCCATCGTCTGTTCGGCATACTTAATTACCTGTTCTTTGGAGTCCAAACCTTCCAATACTCGGCGACGTTCCGCATAGATTGCTCGACGCTGATTGTTCATCACTTCGTCGTATTCAAATACCTGCTTGCGGATATCGTAATAGTATGTCTCGACTTTTTTCTGAGCGCCTTCGAGGGAACGAGTCAGCATTCCAGATTCGATCGGCATATCTTCCTCAACACCGAAAGCCTTCATCAAACCGGCCACCCGTTCGCCGCCGAAAATCCTCAGCAAATTGTCTTCCAAACTCAAGAAAAACCGCGTAGAACCCGGGTCTCCTTGGCGTCCCGCCCGGCCGCGCAACTGATTGTCGATCCGGCGCGATTCGTGGCGTTCGGTACCGATGACGTGCAAGCCTCCCAACTGCACGACTTCATCGTGTTCGGTGCTGGTAAAAGCATCGTATTCACTGCGAGTTAGATTGTAAGCTTCCCGCAATTTTTGAATTACCGGGTCTTTTGTCGGCGCTTTTTCCGAAGCTATAGCCACGATATCATCGGCTTGTAATTCCGAGAGCGATCGCTCCCCGTACTCTTTCACCGCCAATTCCACCGCCGCCTTGAGCATTTGCTCGGCATTTTTCGATAGCTGCGTCGGGAAAATCTGCGCCGAAGCTTTCCAAGACTTTACCTTTTTCGTAGTCGGAGCAAAACCTTGAGGTGCGGGGCGGCCACTAATACCCGGTACTTGAACCACCGAAAACCCGTCTTCATCCTCGGGTTGCACGATCCGGGGCATAAAATATTCCCGCAACTTCAGGCGCGCCATGTACTCAGAATTACCGCCCAAAATAATATCAGTACCGCGTCCCGCCATGTTTGTCGCGATCGTCACAGCGCCTTTGCGTCCGGCTTGAGCGATAATTTCTGATTCCCGCTCCACATTTTCCGGTTTAGCGTTGAGCAAATTGTGAGGAATTTTGCGTTCCAGCAGCAGCCGCGACAGCAACTCCGACTTTTCCACACTCGTCGTGCCCACCAGCACCGGCCGACCGATCTCGTGCATTTCCGCGCAGTCTTGGGCGATCGCATTCCACTTGCCGGCCTCCGCCTTGTAAACCATATCCGAAAGGTCTGTGCGGCTCGTAATCCGGTTAGTGGGAATCAGCGTCACTTCCAAATTGTAAATCTTCTCAAACTCCGTCTCCTCAGTCTTCGCCGTCCCAGTCATCCCCGACAGCTTGGGATAAAGCAAAAAGAAATTCTGATAAGTAATCGTCGCCAGCGTCTGAGTTTCCGGCTGAATTTCCGCCCGTTCCTTCGCTTCGATCGCCTGGTGCAAACCGTCACTCCAGCGCCGTCCCGGCATTACCCTGCCCGTAAACTCATCCACAATCACCACTTCGCGATCGGCATTGACGATGTAGTTAATATCCTTAATAAACAATTCCTTCGCCTTAATCGCATTAAAAATGTAATGCGCCCAAGGGTCAGCCGGGTCGTACAAATCCGTAACACCCAACAACCGCTCAGCTTCACCAAAGCCTTCATCGGTCAACAGCACATTCCGAGCCTTTTCGTCAACTTCGTAATGTTCTTCATCTTCCTTTCTCAGAGCAGCAGCTACCTCAGCCGCCCGCAGATACTTCTCACTGGGGCGTTCCACCTGGCCGGAAATAATTAAAGGCGTCCGTGCTTCATCAATCAGCACCGAGTCAACCTCGTCAATCACGCAGAAATTAAAAGGACGCTGCACTACATCTTCCATGACAGTAGCCATGTTGTCGCGCAAATAGTCAAAGCCGACTTCGCTGTTAGTCGCGTAGGTAATGTCGCAGTTATAATTTTTCTTTCGTTCCACCTGATCCATGCCCTGCTGAATCAGTCCCACAGTCAATCCCAGGAATCGGTGCACCTGTCCCATCCATTCCGCATCCCGCCTTGCGAGATAATCGTTGACGGTGATGATGTGTACGCCTTTACCGTTGAGGGCGTTGAGGTAAGCCGGCAGCGTCGCCACCAAAGTTTTGCCCTCACCGGTTTTCATTTCCGCAATTTGGCCTTTGTGCAGAATGATGCCGCCGAGGAGTTGGACATCAAAGTGGCGCAGCCCCAAAACCCGCTGTCCCGCTTCCCGCACCACTGCAAAAGCTTCCGGCAAGATTTCGTCTAGGATCTCTTTTTCTTCGTTGAGAGATCTAGCTTTTGCCAGACGTTGTTGAAACTCGGCCGTTTTCCCTCTGAGGCCGTCGTCTGAGAGTGCACGGAAGTCTTCTTCCAAAATATTGATATCAGCTACCCAAGGCTGAAATTTTCTAAGTTTGCGCGCGTTGGGATCGCCTAGCAGATTTTTAAACATGGCAGGAGAGGCAGATTTTTAATAATTTAGCTATTAGCTTTCAGGGTTACGGGCTGTAGTGTTAGCCACAACATATACCCTCCCCGATTGTAGCAACCATTGGCTCTCCTCGGCCGTGGCTGCGGGCGATCGACCGATTTTGGATTTTAGATTTTAGATTTTAGATTGAATAATCGAGCGATTTTGGATTTTCGATTTTCGATTGAATAGTTGACCTCTGTTCCCGGTTATTAAGGGGATGGAGGGCCCTAATCGTCAAACAGCAGACTCACCGATCGCCTTTTTGGTGAAAAGTCCGGAAGGGCGATCGGGTTTTACTGGCGCAAAAGCTACATACTTCTAAAAAGGCACTGGCGATCGATTTCCCTCACCCGCTACCAAATCCCACAACACATCAATACCTAAGCCGACATATTCTGTATCCTGATGCTGCTCAACCCATTGCACAACAGCAGGCAAAACGTCACTAGATTTCATACCCAACTTACCCAAGGCTAATGCTGCAGAGTAAGGCACCAAGCCCTGCCGATCTTCCAGACGTAATAGCAGGGCACTGATGACAGCTTCTGAAGCATTTCCCAACCTGCCCAAGGCAAATTCTGCCTCACGACGCACTGAGTTATCCTCATCTTTCAGACGTAACAGCAAGGCATTAATGACAACTTCTGAAGCATTTCCCAACCTGCCTAAGGCAGATGCTGCCTCACGACGCACTGAGTTATCCCCCTTTTCCAGACGTAACAGCAGGGCATTAATGACGACTTCTGAAACATTTCCAAACCTACCCAAGGCAGATGCTGCCGCACGACACACTGAGTTATCGCTATCTTCGAGACGTAACACCAGGGCATTAATGACAACTTCTGAAGCATTTCCCAACCTGCCCAAGGCAGATGCTGCCTCAAGACGCACTGAGTTATCCCCCTTTTCCAGACGTAACAGCAGGGCATTAATGACGACTTCTGAAGCATTTCCCAAGTTACCCAAGGCTCGTGCTGCCGAGTAACGCACTGAGTTATACCGATCTTTCACACCTAACAGCAGGGCATTAATGACGACTTCTGAAGCGTTTCCCAAGTTACCCAAGGCAGATGCTGCCTGACGACGCATCGGTTTATCCCCCTTGTCCAGATGTAACACCAGGGCATTAATGACGACTTCTGAAGCATTTCCCAAGTTGCCCAAGGCAGATGCTGCCTGACAACGCACCTTTTGATCCCCATCTCCCAGACGTAACAGCAGGGCCTTGATGACAGTTTCTGAAGCATTTTCCAACCAGCCCAAGGCTCGTGCTGCCTGACAACGCACATTTTGATCCCCATCTTCGAGACGTAACAACAGGGCATTAATGACGGTTTCTGAAGCATTTCCCAACCCGCCCAAAGCTTGTGCTGCCTTACGACGCACATCCTCATTCCCATCTTCGAGGCGTCGTAGCATGGCAGTGGTGACAGCTTCTTTTTCCCCTAATGCTGCTTGATATTTCCACAATCGATTTTCATCAACACCCCTTGCTTTAAAAAGTTGCAAAGTTTGCGCCTCAAACTCAGTCTCACTCATACTGCAAAGGATTTGCAAAACCTGAGACCGAACTCTGTCACCAACCTGTTTCTCATCCCTTACCTCCAACTCAACCAACTTCTCCAAAATCTTCACAGTTAGACTAGAATCTGCCACTTTTAAGTCTTTAATATTTTCAGCAAGACAACTGCCAGCAAAAAACAAATCGCGGTGCAACCATTGCTCATACTCGCTATTCGCAGCCAAAATTGCTTGCATCGCTTTCGCCGCTTTCTTCGGTTTTTGTTGAGCAATCAACAACAGCAACACTTCCCGCCAGTGGGGGTCATGCAAATGCTCTCGAATCTGCTCGAGAACAAACTCAAAATTATCCTCATCATCTGCGTGATAGCCGATTTGCTGAGCGCACAAATATTCTTGAAAAGTCTTGTGTACAAAAGCGTACAAATCTTGCCCTTGTTCGTTGAGCAATCCCGTCCGCTGTTGAATAAAATCAACAAATCGTTTAGCTTCCTCTTTTGCCTGGAACCGTTCAACCTGTTTTTTGGCTTTAATATTCTGAGTTAACTGATCTAACAAATCCTCCTTAGCAATCAGCGTCCCGCCTTCAGGATTCTGAGTTAACTGATCTAACAAATCCTCCTTAGCAATCAGCGTCCCGCCTTCAGGATTAGGCGTACTACCCTGAGTGTGAATCCAATAGGCGAGAATTTCCATCTGCCGCCGTAAATCCTCTGCATCTAAATATTTGAATATCGACTTCTCTGTGATGTTTTTGTAAGCATCCCAATTCTTTAACAGTGTGTCCACAGCTTTTTCATAAAGCTTGTGGCGTGCCCTCGGCAGTTCCGCTTGATAGCGGTGAATCAAAGCAATGATTGTCAGCAATAGCGGATTTCTCGCCAACAATTTAATTCGATCGTTTTCATCCAGAGCTTTCTTAATGCTATCTTTGAGACGTTGAGCTTCCGCCGCATCTCGAACGCGGCTGTCGTACCAGCGATTAATAAACTCATCAACCTTAGCATAATTAAACAGTTGTAACTGATAGTGTTCAAACTCCGAAGTATTAAAAAAGTCGCGTTTGTAACCAGCAGGGCGAGAAGTAATAATTGCCAGATTTTGATGATACTGCCCCAAAAAATTCTCAATCTGCTGCACCACCTCATAGCGCTTGGATTCTTCCACAACCTCATCCAATCCCTCCAACAAAATCATCGCCCTACCGTCTGCCAGCCAATACTCAAAAAAGCCTTCTGGCAGCGGTTTCACGGACATAGTTTTCTCGGCAAACTGGCGGGCATAGTCGAGGAGATTGATATCTGAAAGCCTAGCAAAATCACGGATTTTAATCAAAATCGGCAAGCAATCTATCCCAGAATCCCAGCCGAGTTTTTCTGGATAATTCTGAGCCAACATCACCGCAAAAAAGCTCAGTAAAGTTGTTTTGCCAGAACCAGGATCGCCCAGCAGCACAAATTTATTTGATTGATTTTGATTCAATAATTGTGATGCTAAAAACTTGCTACCAGAGCGAGTTTCTGTCTGAATCTGTTGCAGGTTTTTGCGTTCTATTAATTCTTCTTGGATAAAGCGATAAATATCTACCTTTTCTTCTTCCAAAACATCGGGCATCACAAAAATGTGAGCCAATTTTTCAGATTTTTCGATTTCCTGACCTTCGACTGCAATGCCAGCAAACTTAACATCATCAAACCAGTTAAGTAGGTCGGCGAGAAAAAACAAAACTATGTTAAGATACATAAATAAAACTCTAGCTCTAGTGGGGTAACTAATATATGGGCGCTCGATTAAGAGTATTTCTGACTCAAGAGCAAGACAAAACCCTATCAAATTTGAGAACGGCGAAAGTACCACAAAAAGTCAAAGATAGAGCAGAAGTAATCAGGTTAAATGCACATGGCTGGTATGTTGAGAAAATAGCTGCTCACTTTAACTGGGCTTCACAAACAGTGAGAGGAGTTTTACATAAATGGGAAAAGTTTGGTATAGAAAGCCTTTGGGAAAAACCAGGTCGAGGGGGAAAAGCCAAGTGGAAAGAAGAAGATCTAGAGTTTTTGGAAGAATGCCTTAAAAAAGAACCACGTACATATAACAGTTTTCAATTAGCTGATAAATTAGAAAAAGAGCGCTCTATTAAATTAAGTCCCGACAGATTAAGACGGGTACTAAAAAAAAGGGGATTATTTGGAAAAGAGCTAGTCCAAGTCATAAAGGAAAACAAGACTCCAAAGAACGAGAAATAAAGCAATCAGACCTAGATATGCTGGAATGGGCTGCTGCTGCGGGAGAAATCGACTTAAAGTATTTAGATGAATCAGGATTTTGTGCGTGGAGTAAACCGAGTTATACCTATTACAACAAAGGTCAGCAAAAACGTATACAACAAACTAAACATCGAGGTCGTAGATTAAGTATTGTGGGGCTTTTTGAACCTTTAAGTAGTTTCGTCTATGGTTTGGTCATTGGAGGTGTTGATAGAAAAGCTTATATTCAAATGATGGATCAAGAAGCCGAAGCTGCTGCTAAGATGAAACGGCTCAGAATCATCGTACAAGACAACGGACCCATACACAAATGTCAGGAGGTTAAACAGTTATGGTCAAAGTGGGAAGAGCAGGGTTTATATATCTTTTTCTTGCCCAAATATTGTTCCGAAATGAACCCAATTGAATTAGAGTGGCAACACATTAAAGAAGATGAATTAGCGGGACAAATGTTTGACGATGAATTAGACCTCGCCTACGCCGTAATTGATGGAGTAGAAGTTAGAGACCAAAGAGGAAACTACAGTACACAACGTATTAAATTTAAGTCCCATCACCCTACTTAATTTTTTGTTACATACTTGTGATTTTCCCCGCCGACCTACTTAGCCAGTTGCTTCAAATAGTCTGCTTTGGCAACTTTAAACCTTAAATAACTACTTGTTTTATGAAAATAGGTTTCAGCAAAAACCTCCAACCAATCATGCAGTTTTTCGGGAGCGAATCTGCCTTGAATTTTTTTGTGTTCTGGGACTGTCGCATTAAAGGCTTCAACTAAAAACTCAACTTGAGGCTTTTCTTGGTCGTTGAAAGGTTTCAGGAGTTCTGGAAGTGCTTTACCCGTCAAGAAACTTTTAAGAAAATCTTCGACTACACCCTGTTCGCAAGCAGAGAATAATTTGTTTTTATCGGCAGCTTTGAGCGCACAAATACAAGCTTTTTAAAAATCGCTAGGATTCAATTTTTTCATAGCTTCTTTGAATCCTATTTCTGCCAGTTTAGCCATTGCTGGTGCTAGCTTTCCTAATAGTCCAATTTCAAATGTCATGGTAAATTTAATAAATATTTGTGTTTAATATAGTTTATACTGGTATTATTATCAATTCCAGTGTTATTTAAAATTTTATTGTGTGGTGGGCATCTGAACGCTCTAAGAGATCCTTGGCTACGCTCAGGATGACAGAATTCCCTGACAGTGCGTAAGTCCTAAATGTTGTTGCTGCAATAATTTCAGTAACAGGCAAGATGCCTGTTCCACAAGAGATTAATGTTTTTATGGCCTAAATTTCAGCAACAGGCAAGATGCCTGTTCCACAAGAGATTAATGTTTTTGTGGGGTGGGCATCTTGCCCGCCCCGATCGCCATTATTGAAAATGCTGTCACATCTCAGGTCAGATTAACCCTAGTTTGAAACAGGGCGCGGCACTTCGTAAGTCAAAAAGTCATAGGCCATTTTCGTATTCGGAAAAATAGCCTGCGCTTCCTTGAGCAAATCATCCAGGACGATCGCATTCCCCGGAGCGTAACGCGGGCTAAAATGCGTCATAATTAGCTGTTTCACCCCAGCGATCGAAGCCACTTGAGCCGCCATTGTCGAAGTTGAATGCAGGCGATCGAAGGCCATTTGAGCATCTTGATGAGCAAAAGTCGCTTCATGCACCAACAAATCAGCATCCTTCGCCAATTCCACCGCCCCGTCACAAAAAACCGTGTCCGTACAATACACAAACTTGCGCCCGATTTGATCCGGGCCACAAAAATCAGTACCTTTAAACTGTCGCCCGTCCTCTAACTTTACCGTCTTTCCTTGTTTTAATTGACCGTAAAGTGGCCCGGAAGGAATACCCACAGCCTTAGCTTTTTCTACATCAAAATGTCCCGGACGGTCTTTCTCAGTTACTCGATAACCAAAAGCAGTAACTCGGTGCTTCAAAGGGCCGCAGCTAACAATATATTCGTCATCTTCATAGATGACTCCCTCGTGAATTTTGTGTACCTTAACTGGGTAAGAAAAATGAGTTTGAGAATAACGAACGCCAGCTTGCAAATATTCTTCAAGTCCCGGAGGCCCGTAAAGATCGATGCGCTTGACATTCCCCGCCAAACCGCAGCTAGCCAGCAAACCCATTAAGCCGAAAATATGGTCGCCGTGCAGGTGAGTAATGAAAATGCGGCTTAGTTGGCTGACTTTGAGGTCGCTGCGGAGAAACTGGTGCTGAGTTCCTTCGCCGCAGTCAAACAGCCAGAGTTCCGCTCGCTGGGACAACCGGAGGGCGATGCTGGAAACGTTGCGCGATCGCGTGGGGACACCGGAGCTAGTTCCGAGAAATGTAATCTGCAAGAGTCAAATCACCTCAATTAAATCTTAAAAAATATGTTACATATATCCAGAGTGCGGTCAATCCGCCATTCAGGAAATAGTCGCCTGCAGGAACCGGGATAAATCGCTGTTCCTGTGAACATCTAGTCGCTCAAATCATTTTTGACCAGCGCACAGAGTGATAAACCCAATTCTAACGTTTTGTTTCTTCCGTTCCCCTTCCTGTTTCCCTTGCCTTCGCTTCCCTTAAAAATTCTTAAAGTCGTACAGCACAGGAGGAAAATTTTCAAATGCAGTCAGGAGTATTTTTTGCTTCGGTTTTTTCGACATTAAAAAAACGCTACTTGTGGATTTCGCTGTTGTTTTGGCTGGTAATGGTAGCGCCAGCACAAGCCGCGCTGATCTTGCGAGTTGCGGTACAAGACGGGGCAAGTCAGATAAAAGTTGGCAGTTCTACAAAGGCTGCAATCCGGGACGGTAGCGGCCGCAATTTGGGCGAACTGTCGGCAAACAGTTCTCAGTCGGCTCAATTGCGATCGGGAACAGTGGCGATCGGTCGCTGGGCGGCCAACCAAGTTTGGATCGAGCCTACGGGGAACGGTTATGTCTGGATTGGCGATCGTTGGTATCGGGGACGCACGCTTCTAGTTCCCGAAAAAGGAGGCTTGACGGCCGTCAACTACGTCGATATCGAACAATATCTCTACAGCGTTCTCGGCGCCGAGATGAGTGGCAATTGGCCTCAAGAGGCTTTGAAAGCCCAAGCAGTCGCCGCCCGTTCCTACGCTATCCACCAGCGCCTCAAAAGCGAAACCGACCTTTACGACGTGGACAGCACTCAGTCTTCGCAGGTTTACAAAGGACTGCAAACAGAATCTTCTGGCACTTATTCCGCAGTCGATGCAACCGCTGGTCAAGTTCTGGCGTACAACGGTCAGATAATTTTAGCCGCTTTCCACTCTGCGTCTGGGGGCCATACTGAAAATGTCGAGGATGTTTGGATGGAACCCTTGCCTTACCTGCGTGCTGTTCCTGACTTCGACCAAGGGGCGCCGGTTTACCAATGGAAAGAAAATTTTTCTCGGGCTCAAATCAGCAGTAAGATTTCTGGCGTGGGTAATGTGATCTCTATGAAGCCAGAACGCACTACCGCTCACGGCAGCGTTTTGAGGATGAAAGTAGTTGGAGATGGCGGTTCTAGGGTCATGACAGGCGCAGATTTACGCCGGGTTTTAAATTTGAGGAGTACGCGGTTTACCGTGATTCCTCAGTATGGGGGCGGTGGGAACCCAAGGAACAGCGGCCAAGCTCCTACCGGTTTTCAAGTTGCTGGCAAAGGTTTCGGCCATGCTGTAGGAATGAGTCAGTGGGGTGCCTACAATTTGGCCAGACAGGGATACGGCTACCAGCAGATTTTGTTGCACTATTACCGGGGTGCGACTTTGGCTAGAATTGCAGTCCAGTAACTGCTGGGAATGGGCAAGAAAGAAGGAAGAAGGAAAAAGAAAGAAGGGGGAAGGAATAAGGAGGAAAGAATAAGGAAAAAACCGCTATTTCTGTATCTGTGACTTCCGTGTCCTGAATACAAGGAATTAATTGGGAACTTGTACCGCCCTTCGACTACGCTAAGGAACCGCGTAGTCGAAGACCAGGAACTGCGTAGCCGAAGTATTGGAAATTGGGAATGACTAATGACTAATGACTCAGGACTAACTACATGACTAACTACATTAAGGATTGCTATGCAAAAGTGGGAGTATTTATTTGTGGATGCGAATATGTATCCTTTTGGAAACAAGCTGATTAGTTTATATGTAAACGGTGAAGAACAGCGAGATTGGAAACAAGGCTCGCTGCATCTATTTGTCAATCATTTGGGGGAGGAGGGATGGGAACTGGTAGCTCTGGATCACGACTCGAAGTATGACCAAAATTGTTTGATTTTTAAACGCCCTAAGGTTATTTAAAAAACAGTCGGACTAGAAAAAATTATGACATCAATAACGATTGACATTTTCCACAATTCTTAGCAACGAGCTAAAAGCCCGCTCCCCAACAAAGATGTTTTATTGCGGAACACGCATCCTGCCTATTCTTGACAAGGGTGCAAGATTCTAGTTCAACCTAACTTAACAACAAACAAAGGTTTTTTTTCATTAGTATTACAAGTTGTCCGAGCGATCGATCCTCCGCTGCCATTCGGCATCTATTTTTGCTGACTGTTCTAGTTCTTGTTGGGTTAATTCCGTTTCTGTTGTATAAGCTAAGTCTTCTCCAGTCAGAAAGTTTTCTGCTGCAAATTCCCGGGCGTAGGTGAGTTTTTTGAGCAAGCTGCCATCAGGTTCGTTTAATAACATTGCTCGCTGCTGACGCTCTTGATTGCGGGCTTCTATCCGGCTATTTTTCCACTGAATCCAGAAGTAGCGAATTAAAGGAATTGCGAGAAATCCGACGCCGTAAATCAGGAGCATGGGATAAACAGGGCTGACGAAACCGATAAATCCACCTGCGATTAAATTATTACTTAATAGATTCCCCAAAACTAACGCACCGACAAGATTGACGGCTCCTAACCCTGCTGCGAGCATGATTTGCCCGGAGCTGGCGTTGCTAAAACGCCACAGCATTTCTCGCAAATAAGCTGCTACTGGTTGAGGATTTTTCTGGACGGCTGTGGTTTGCAATTGCGGAAAATGGTAAATTATTTGCCCTTCGGGGCTGACTTCGGGGCGGCCGTCAAAACGGGCTAGGGCCGGTAACATATATTCTTCGTATTCTCGGGCGTATCCCTGTCCGAGATTGTCTAGATATGGGGCAATTTGTTCGGCGACGACGGCGCCTCGGTTGTTGCCAATTGCAGTCGCAATATCGATCCACTTGCGCTCTTCTAGATTGTAATTGGGATTCCCGTCTCCAAATAGAAAGGAGAAAACTGCTTCTAGAAAACTCATCTGGGGTTTTTGGCCAGTTAAGCGCGATCGCTGCTGGTAGTATGGTTGGTCATGGTTCCAGTAAAATATCCAGATTAAGTCGTTCCAGAAGTAGGGGAAAAACAAAAAGCTGCCACCTCTGCCGCCCCCGCCGCCACCCTCTCCTCCTCCTCCTCCCCCGTTATTGCTGTCGCCGCTGGAGAGTAAAATCGTGATAGCAACAAAAATTAAGAGGATGGAAGCTACCAGCACTATGCCGAAAGATATCCGAATCAGATAAAATAAAATGCGCCAGATTTTTTGCCACCATTCCTGCAACTGCAAGCGCAAGAATTTGTTTCGCAAAATATCTCGAAAGTTCTTGGGAAATAGGTAGGCAATGTCGCCGGATTCTGCTACTTGCAGGTTGCCACCTGCTTCGGAGGCGAGGGTTAACAGTTCTCGCTGGGCAAAATGGATATCTAATCCAGCTTTTGCCGCCACGTCTCCAACCGTAACGCGGTAGCCAAGTTGTTCGACGGCTTGCATAATGGTGGGATTCGGAGCCATAGGTTTCTATCTGTGAAAATTACCCGGTTATTTTTATTATATATTGCGGGAATTCGAGCTGGTTTTGGCGATCGGGTTTCTGATTTTTTTTGAGGCTGCCCTTGACTTTGGGGCAAAATATTGCTAGTGTTTTGCCGAATAACTTTTAAGTATGGGCTGAACTCGGATAGCTTAATAAAACTTTGTGATTGAATTTCTCCTCGGCATTTGCTTTTGCTTGTTTGCTCTGAGGGTCAACGACGGGGATTATGGCTACAGTTAGTAGGGTACGGTGCGCGATCGCCCATTGGCGTTAGCGAATCGATCCGAAGGCAAGCCATCGAAGAGGATCGCCCCTGCACCTTACTGCAAAAATTTTCCTTTCTGCACGGGTTTTTGTAAGTTTTGTTTAGAGTGCGAGAGAGAGGTTAAACAAATCTGGTTTTTTTGCAAGTCTTGCAAGACTTATATAAAATAGATAGAGCTTGCGCGGGTGTTAAACCCAAGGGCGTGTTTTAAGGTTCCCACTTGCGATCGAGTAGACTTTTTAGCGCCCTCAACACAACTGCCAACTAAAACAGTGGCGCAATTATTAATAGGAAAACTTTACAGGCTAATTTTTCGGATTAGCCACTAACCAAAGAATCGCATATGCCAAGAACTCAACGCAACGATAACTTTATTGACAAAAGCTTCACGGTAATGGCTGATATCATCCTGAAGATTATGCCGGCGAAAAAGCAGGCGAAGGAAGCTTTTGCTTATTACCGGGATGGTATGTCAGCTCAAGCAGATGGCGAATATGCTGAAGCGCTGGAAAATTATCATGAAGCGCTGAAGCTGGAGGAAGATCCTTACGATCGCAGTTATGTCTTGTACAATATCGCGCTGATCCATACTAGCAACGGCGAACACGATAAAGGTTTGGAATATTACAGCGAAGCTCTGGAGCTCAATCCGAGAATGCCACAAGCGCTGAATAATATTGCTGTGATTTACCACTATCAAGGGGAAAAACAAAAGGAAGCGGGCAATCTAGAAGCAGCGGAAGGGTTGTTTGATAAAGCGGCAGATTATTGGAAGGAGGCTATTCGCTTGGCTCCCAACAATTACATTGAGGTGCAAAATTGGCTGAAGACAACAGGTCGATCGCAAATTGATGTGTATTTTTAACCTCAGTTGTTAGCTACAAGAAGCCTGATTGGGTAAACAAAAAGTTGTGGGTTTTAAGTGCTGAGTGGTGAATTGAAAACTCTTCCACTTAAAACTTACAAATCACCAGTCAAAACTACTCACTAATTCCCAATTGCAGATTTTTATGATTGACAGAGAAGAAGTTCGCAAAGTAGCGAATTTAGCGAGATTGGAATTAACGCCGGAAGAAGAAGAGCAGTTTACTGGTCAACTTAACGGTATTTTGGATTATTTTGAGCAGTTGAGCGAACTGGATACGAGTAAGGTACAGCCGACAACGCGGGCGATCGATGTTAGTAATGTGATGCGATCGGACGATTTGCAACCTTTTGCTAAGGGAGAAAGTATTTTGGAGGGAGCTCCCGATCGCGATGGGGAGTTTTTTAAAGTGCCTAAGATTATGTAAACTTCCCGCTGCGCACCTAACTGAGGAGAATTTCTTGAGGGGCTGGCTCCCATGCCAACCCCACAACCAGATTAAACTAAGTGTGGAACAGATAATAAGTAAGCCCGGTAAAAGCCACCCCACAAGCAGATTAAACTGAGAGAAACCCAAAACAATCTCACTCATAGGGATAAATCTGTAACGTTCATTCTTGGGGTGACAAATAGTCATGTACGTATTAATTGGTGGAGCAGGAATGATGGGGCTGGGTTTAGCCCAGCAGCTATTAAAACTCGGTCATACGGTTGCAATCATTGATGCCGACCCGCTTGCTTGTCGCTTTGCTCGTGAAAAAATCGGAGTGATGGCATTTGAAGGCAGTGCGGTGAGTACAACGGTTCTTCTGGAAGCGGGAATTAAACAAGCAAACGCAGTCGTTGCAGTACTCAGCGATGATGCACTGAATTTAGCGCTGATCACCCTATACAGGAGCTATGGCATTTCCCATATTGTGGTGCGAATGCGCGATCGCGAATTCCTGGAAGCCTATCGACTTGCCGGAGCCCGTCAGATCATCAGCACTATTGATTTGGCAGTTGCATCAATGGCGAATGCGATTGAATATCCCCAAATCGAGTCGATGATGCACTAAGTCCTCCCACGACGGTAAGAGAACCTGTAGCTTGAAATACTCACCGGGCTAAAGCCGCAGTGATTCTTGACGCTTCATTGGGTTCTGCTACCGAGGTAGTCTTACAATCCCTCTGCGTCCATTTAGAGTCGTGGCAATTCCCTATCCCGACTTTCTCTATATTTTTAGCAGCATTTTCGTCTCTATCTTGCTCAGTGCCACAATTCAAACAAAGCACTGAGCGAATAGACAAATCGATTTTACCCCATCTGAAGCCACAATCTGAGCAGATTTGGCTACTAGGTTCCCATCTACTAATTACTTGAAACTCTCTGCCAAACTTTTCAGACTTGGCTTCACAAAGAGTCCTAAATTCTCTCCATCCTTGCTGGCTAATCGCTCTTGAAAGTTTCCGATTCTTTACCATTCCTGACACGTTCAAATCTTCCCAAACAATCACTTGGTTTTCGTTGACTATTTTGGTTGATAGTTTGTGCAGGAAATCTTTACGGGTATCGGCAATGCGATTGTGAAGCTTAGCAATCTTGATTCGAGTCAAGTTTCTTCTTTGAGAATCCTTTGGTTGACGAGCTAACTTACCTTGTAGTTTACGAACTTTCCGGTCTAACTTTTTATAGGTAGGACTTTCAGCTTTTTCACCATTGCTCATTACTGCAAAAGTTTTAATCCCTAAGTCAATTCCGAGACTTTGGTTTTTAGCCTGGGATTGAATTGGTTGAACTTCTACGACAAAACTCAAGAAATAGCGTTCGGCACAGTCCTTGATTACTGTGACAGAACTAGGCGCTGAAGGTAATTCTCTAGACCAAATTGGTTTGACTGTTCCAATTTTCGCCAAGTATACAGATTCACCCGTTAGAGAAAATGCTGCTTTTGTGAACTCAGCAGACTGCGAATTTGTCCTATTTTTGAATTTGGGTAAACCTAACTTTTTACCTTTTCGTTTCCCATTACAAGAATTGAAAAAGTTTCTATAGGCAATGTCCAACTGTCTGAGAGACTGTTGCAAATGGACAGACGAAACATTTTTTAGCCATTGGCGTTTATCAGCTTTCTTGGTTTGAGTTAACAAAGCAGAAAGCTGATTAAAACCCGGGTAATTTTCAGACTGCTTACAGAGAGCAAGGCTATCATTCCAGACTACCCGAACACAACCAAACAACTGAGCTAAACTCTGCTGCTGTTGGTCTGTTGGATAGAATCTGTATTGATATCTGGCTTTCATTGAGTATGTTAGTATTGGTCTGTACTTAAACTCTATATTTGCCTACAAGCAATGTCAACCACTTTCAGAAGAGAACGGCATAGTGTTACAGAACTTAAGATTCACTTGGTCTGCGTTACAAAGTATCGTCGGTCTGTATTCACTGGCGAAAGTATTGATTTGATTGCAAAGTCATTTCGAGAGGTTGCTGAGAAAATGAATTTTCAAGTGCTGGAATTCAATGGTGAAGCCGACCATATTCATGTGCTAATTGAGTATCCGCCTAAGCTTTCAATATCTAGTATTGTCAATGCTTTAAAAGGAGTATCGAGTAGGCGATACGGACAGGCTGGCTACCCTAAACCCTACGGTAAAGACGCTCTCTGGAGTCCCAGCTATTTTGCTTCGTCAGTAGGTGGTGCACCTATTGAAATTTTAAAACAATATATTAAGGAGCAATTAAAGCCGTCCTAGAAGGACGGGGTTTTAAACCCAATTTTCTGATAACTAAAAATCAAATTTTAAACAGAAGTACGATCGCCCTTCCTCCACCTCTTCAACAACTCGGGCGTCACCAAACCTTGCGGAAAAAATATTGTACCCAAAACAATCAGTACCCCAAAAATAATTAACCGCCCATCCCGCAGAAACTGTGCCAACCAAATCGGCAATCCCTGAATAGTCGCCATTCCCCTCAAAACCTCCGGCAAAGCAGTAAACACCATCCCACCCAAAACTGCTCCCAGAAAACTTCTGCTACCACCAATCAACACAGAAGTCAAGTAAATAATACTAGCATCAAAAGTACCTTGACGCGCGTTCCAAGTATTGAGGAAATGGGCACTAACTGCACCCACAACACCAGCTAAAACAGCACCTAACGTGAAAGCCAGAACCTTATAAAAAGTTGGATTAATGCCGATAGCATCAGCCGCCAACTCATCAGCGCGGATCGCCGCAAAAGCGCGCCCCACCCGAATCCGTTCCAGCCGATACACAATCGCCATACTTACCAAAAGTAAAGGTAATACAATCCACAAATACTCGATCGGCGTCGCAAACGGTTGTGGAATCCCAAAAATGCCCACAGCCCCGCCAGTGATATCTAGATTCAGCGATAAAACCCGCAAAATTTCCACAAAAGCAATAGTTGCGATCGCCAAATAAATCCCACTTAACCGCAGCGCCGGAATTCCCACTAAAATACCCAGCAACCCTGAAACAACCCCTGCAATTATCATCTCTAATAACAGCAGTGGCAGGGGAAATAAACTGCCCGTCGTTGGAAACACTGTTGTAGACAAAATCGCCGCAATATACCCGCCCAAAGCATAAAAGCCAGGACTAGCCAAAGACAACTGACCCGTCATTAAAGGCAAATACAGCGACATTCCCAACATTGCACCCAGCAACATCGAGACAATCAGAAACCCATAAGTAGTAAAAAATGCAGTCATTTGATTTTAGATATTTTAGATTAGAACTTATTAAGGAAAATCTGGTTAGCTTCGTTTCCAATTTGGATTTATTAAGCTAGTCTGAATATGGTCTTCCCACCGACCATTTATCAACAAATAGTCTCTAGCGTAACCTTCTACCACAAATCCCAATCTTTTAAGTAGATTACCGCTACGCTGATTGTGAGGCATATAATTTGCCATAATGCGATGTAAATTTAACTCTTCAAAAACATATTGAATGGCAATTTTCCCAGCTTCTGTCATATAACCTTTACCTTGTTGCGCTTCTGCCAGATTATATCCCAAAAAGCAGAAATGACCTGCCCCTCGTACAAAATTATTAAAATTAACGTTACTGACAATATACTCAGGATTATCCTCGTCAAAAATCCATAGCTTTAAAGATTTGTCAGATTTAAAGCCTTGGAAATCTTTCTCTACTTGTTTTTCCCAATAAGTTTTCCTTAAAAATTCCTCCGCCCACTGTCGGTGCCAGGGAGTAAAAAACCTTTGATTGTCTCTGTAAAATTTAATTATTTTGTAGATGTCGTCTTGATTGGCTAATCGCAAAAAAAGGCGCTCGCTTAGTATTAATGGGACTTCCGAATTCATCAAACTGCCTCTCAGGTATGAAGAAGTTTTATAGGTACGTATATAAAACTCCACAACAGTTTATACGGGCTGGTTTAGCTATAGTCTTTGCTGGAAACCCATTGTCCCTTCTCCAAACCGCCCTGCCTTATTAGATGTCTTGCAAATAATACTACACCTTTTGAATCAAACGCCGTCCAAACAAACCCTGTGGTCTAACCAATAGCATAATAAACAATATGGCAAAAGCAACAGCATCCTTATAAGCCGAAAAATCTCCAGGTACAAAAGCCTCTACCAAACCAATTATAAAACCTCCCAAAACTGCCCCAGGAATACTTCCCAACCCACCAAGCACAATCACCGCCAAACCTTTCAAACCAAAAGCAATACCAAAATACGGCCCAGCAATACTCACACTCGAACCCACCAAACTCCCCGCCAAACCCGCCAGAAAACTGCTCACAAAAAACGTCAAAACAATATATGTCTCAGTATCAATACCCAATAAACTAGAAGTAGTCGCATCTTCAGCCACAGCCTGCATTGCTTTGCCAAATTTAGTAAAATTTATTAAGTAAGTTAAAACAGTTACAATCGCTACAGATACCGCAAAAATTACTATTTGGACAGTCCGAATCGGAATTGGTTTATCCGCCGTCCCGAAGTTAATGGCAGCAGGTAAATAGCCGTAAGTGTTAGCAGGAAAAGTGTAAATTTCCGCACCGACCAGATATTGGATGATATTGGCGATTGCAACAGCTACACCCAAACTAGAAACCACAGTCAGCAGAGTATCCGAGTGTCGTCGGCGCAAAGGTAAAAAAGCAACTCTTTCAACTATTACTCCTACCAAACCAGCCATGACACTTCCCAAAATTAACGCCACAGCAAAAGGCAACTGCACGGGAATTCGAGCGTTAGCCCACAACCCATTAAAACCGAAAGCACCTCCCATGAGCGCATAAGTGAAATAAGCACCCAAAGTAAATACGGCACCGTGAGCAAAATTAATAATTCCCAAAATAGAAAAGACCAGCGTGTATCCCAGGGCAAAAATAGCATACACGCTGCCGATCGACAAACCATTCAAGAATTGTTGCAAAAACAGAGTTAAGTCCATTACCAGTTAAGAAGTGAGCATCACACCAAAATCATTCAACAACACATACGTCCGGGATTTTCCCTCTTCCCTCTTACTTCTTTCGTCTTCCTGACCCCTGTTACATCTGTTACAAAATCCGTGAACCCACTTCCCTCTCCCCTCATTTCAAAAACTCAAACTTACCATTATTGCCATCTGCCTCCATCTTAATTCGTGCCACATAAAACTCTTTCTGATTAATCTCACCTTCATGGGTAAAAGAAATTTCCCCCAAAGGCGTGTCATACTTTCCACGCAACAACTGTTGATTCAAATTTGTACGCAACTCTGCCAAAGGCTTTTCGCTAACCTTAGACTGAGCATTAAGTGCCTTTAATGACTCAACAAAAACTTGTACGCCAGTAAAAGCCTGAGCGCTAAACTGAGGCGGTTCTTTCTTAAATTGAGCGCGATAAGCCTCGCGAAAAGCCTTATTAACTTCATTTTCATATTCCGGGCTGTAGGCTTGGGCAATCAAAACTCCATCACAGAGTGCTTTACAAACAGGAAATACATTAGAAGTATTCAGACCATTGCCGCCAATTATGGCGCCTTTGTAACCCAACTCTCGCAATTGCTTAATTAAATTGCCTCCATCGGCGGCCAACCCGGAAATAATTATCAAATCGGGGTTGACATTTATTGCGTTAGTAGCTTGAGATTGGAAATCTGTATCAGTAGTCAAGAATTTTTGGACTGTTGCCAATTCCAGCCCCATATCTTTAACCGTTGTCTGAAAAGTTTCAGTCTCAGATTTGCTAAAAGCATCATTCTGAGCAAAAAACACGGCTACTTTCTTAATATTGGGATTTTGCTTCAGTGCAGCTTTAACTGCATTAGGTGCTACCACGGCCACAGGGGCGGAGACTCTGGCCACATAATCGCCAATCTGGGGAATGCCTTTAGCAGTGTTGGAGGGTGCGATAACGGGTACTTTTGCGCGATCGGCGATCGGATCGGCACTAAAAGCTTGCTGCGAGAGAGTTGGCCCCACAATACCTACCACCTTATCCTGATTGATCAGAGTATTGAAGGCATTGATTGTCCCTTGTTCATCTCCACCGGTATCTTGGAACACCAGTCTAATCGGCGTCCCATCCACACCGCCCTTATCGTTGAAATACTTCTGAGCAATTTTCGCGCCAGCCACCTGTTCCTGACCGAGCAAAGCCACATTGCTAGTTTGCGCCACCCCAACCCCAACGGGAATAGCGCTAGAGTTCCCCGCAGCCGAACCCTCTGACGAAGTTGCTGGAGAGGGCGAAGTACCTGCTGAGACGGTAGTTGATGTCTGGGGAGTGTTCGTTTGACTGCAAGCGATCAGCAGTAAAGCGCAGGTAACGAACAAGGCAGTAGGGCGAGCGGGAGGTTTTTTCATAAGCGGGCGATCGAACACATATATATAGACCATCTCTATATACAACATCTATATGTGCAAATATTCTACCGATTCGCTGGAGAATCCCGGCCCAAAGCGTATTTCCGGGTCAAAAAGCAGACCCAAGCCCTAAATAGGAGTCAGCGACCGGATACCAAAACGCGCCATCAGTACCGAAACCCTTACTGGGCATAGGCTACAGAACAACATAAAAATATTTTCACAAAACGCTTGACAACTCTGGGGAGAGTTGATACATTAATAAAGCGCCAGAAGAGAAGCGGTTCACTGAACCGCGGACTAAAGGCAAAAAAGCAAGACAAAAAACTGAACCTAGAAAAAAGAATAGTTTGAAAGCTTAAAGCACTATTAACCTCGTCAAAAAATTAAGATCGAGAGTAGAAGCGAGAGCTAATACTCAATATCACAAACAACGAGAAAAAAGTCAAGGGAAAAAAACCAGCTTAAGGGCTGAGTGGAAAGAACTTGATTGTAGCCAAAAAAACTCAACAACACGGAGAGTTTGATCCTGGCTCAGGATGAACGCTGGCGGTCTGCTTAACACATGCAAGTCGAACGGAGTAGAAATACTTAGTGGCGGACGGGTGAGTAACGCGTGAGAATCTGCCTTCAGGACGGAGACAACAGTTGGAAACGACTGCTAAGCCCCGATGTACCGAAAGGGAAAATATTTATAGCCTGAAGATGAGCTCGCGTCCGATTAGCTAGTTGGCGGAGTAAAAGCCCACCAAGGCGACGATCGGTAGCTGGTCTGAGAGGACGATCAGCCACACTGGGACTGAGACACGGCCCAGACTCCTACGGGAGGCAGCAGTGGGGAATTTTCCGCAATGGGCGAAAGCCTGACGGAGCAAGACCGCGTGGGGGAAGAAGGCTCTTGGGTTGTAAACCCCTTTTCTCTGGGAAGAAAGTTGTGAAAGCAACCTGACGGTACCAGAGGAATCAGCATCGGCTAACTCCGTGCCAGCAGCCGCGGTAAGACGGAGGATGCAAGCGTTATCCGGAATGATTGGGCGTAAAGCGTCCGCAGGTGGCAGTTCAAGTCTGCTGTCAAAGACCGGGGCTTAACTTCGGAAAGGCAGTGGAAACTGAACAGCTAGAGTATGGTAGGGGCAGAGGGAATTCCTGGTGTAGCGGTGAAATGCGTAGAGATCAGGAAGAACATCGGTGGCGAAGGCGCTCTGCTGGACCATAACTGACACTCAGGGACGAAAGCTAGGGGAGCGAATGGGATTAGATACCCCAGTAGTCCTAGCCGTAAACGATGGATACTAGGTGTTGTCTGTATCGACCCGGACAGTGCCGTAGCTAACGCGTTAAGTATCCCGCCTGGGGAGTACGCACGCAAGTGTGAAACTCAAAGGAATTGACGGGGGCCCGCACAAGCGGTGGAGTATGTGGTTTAATTCGATGCAACGCGAAGAACCTTACCAGGACTTGACATGTCGCGAATCTTCTGGAAACAGAGGAGTGCCTTCGGGAGCGCGAACACAGGTGGTGCATGGCTGTCGTCAGCTCGTGTCGTGAGATGTTGGGTTAAGTCCCGCAACGAGCGCAACCCTCGTGTTTAGTTGCCATCATTAAGTTGGGCACTCTAAACAGACTGCCGGTGACAAACCGGAGGAAGGTGGGGATGACGTCAAGTCAGCATGCCCCTTACGTCCTGGGCTACACACGTACTACAATGGTAGGGACAGAGGGCAGCCAACCCGCGAGGGCGAGCTAATCCCGTAAACCCTGCCTCAGTTCAGATTGCAGGCTGCAACTCGCCTGCATGAAGGCGGAATCGCTAGTAATCGCAGGTCAGCATACTGCGGTGAATCCGTTCCCGGGCCTTGTACACACCGCCCGTCACACCATGGAAGTTGGCCACGCCCGAAGTCATTACTCTAACCTTTCGAGGAGGAGGATGCCGAAGGCAGGGCTGATGACTGGGGTGAAGTCGTAACAAGGTAGCCGTACCGGAAGGTGTGGCTGGATCACCTCCTTTTAGGGAGACCATCTGATACTCGACCGAACCTAAACAATAGGTCAATATCAGTCATCCCTGGTCGTTCGAGGAATAGATGTCAAAGCTTTCAAACTATTAACTGGTTCGGAACATGGGCTATTAGCTCAGTTGGTTAGAGCGCACCCCTGATAAGGGTGAGGTCCCTGGTTCAAATCCAGGATGGCCCACCTGGAAAAAAAGTGATGAATTGTAAGTAATGAGTAATGGATAATCAATGATTAATTCAGGACTCATACAATCAAAATCAGAACTTGCTTAGTGGGGGTATAGCTCAGTTGGTAGAGCGCCTGCCTTGCACGCAGGAAGTCAGCGGTTCGAGTCCGCTTACCTCCACTCTCACTAACTAGAACCAACAAAAAAAACCAAAAGAAATAGAAATCAGCACCCAGACTAACTTGATCAAAATCAAAGAAGTCGGAATGCTGGAGTCGAGAACTCTAGTCAGAACCTTGAAAACTGCATAGAAATTAAGTCATCAAAGCTTGTAAGTCACTTGTAAGTCATCCGAGCAATCGGAGCCTCTTACAAGAGCATCTTACAAGCGACAACCATGAAAAAATCAAGTGGTCAAGTTACAAAGGGCTAACGGTGGATACCTAGGCACACAGAGGCGAAGAAGGACGTGGCGACCGACGATAAGCTCCGGGGAGCTGGAAGCAAGCATTGAGCCGGAGATGTCCGAATGGGGCAACCCAGTAAGCATCAGTTGAATACATAGACTGATAGCGGCGAACCCAGCGAATTGAAACATCTTAGTAGCTGGAGGAAGAGAAAGCAATAGCGATTTCCCAAGTAGTGGTGAGCGAACGGGAAACAGCCTAAACCAGAGGTTTTTACTTCTGGGGTCGTGGGACAGTCAATCAACGTATCTTCAAGCTAGACAAAGCAGTTGAAAGCTGCACCAGAGAAGGTGAAAGTCCTGTAGTCGAAAGTAGAAAAGAGCGTGACTGTATCCCGAGTAGCACGGGGCCCGTGAAATCCCGTGTGAATCAGCGAGGACCATCTCGTAAGGCTAAATACTACTGTGTGACCGATAGTGAACCAGTACCGCGAGGGAAAGGTGAAAAGAACCCCGGAAGGGGAGTGAAATAGAACATGAAACCGTTAGCTTACAAGCAGTGGGAGGACGATTTAACGTCTGACCGCGTGCCTGTTGAAGCATGAGCCGGCGAGTTATAGGCAGTGGCAGGTTAAGACCCTATGGGTTGCAGCCAAAGCGAAAGCGAGTTTGACAAGAGCGCCCGTGTGAAAGCACAGGTCACTGTTTATAGACCCGAACCCGGGTGATCTAACCATGTCCAGGATGAAGCTTGGGTAACACCAAGTGGAGGTCCGAACCGACTGATGTTGAAAAATCAGCGGATGAGGTGTGGTTAGGGGTGAAATGCCAATCGAACCCGGAGCTAGCTGGTTCTCCCCGAAATGTGTTGAGGCACAGCGGTCGAGATTAAGTTTAGGGGTAAAGCACTGTTTCGGTGCGGGCTGCGAGAGCGGTACCAAATCGAGGCAAACTCTGAATACTAAACTGGTACTCGGCCAGTCAGACGGTGGGGGATAAGCTTCATCGTCAAGAGGGAAACAGCCCAGACCACCAGCTAAGGTCCCAAAATGACTGCTAAGTGATAAAGGAGGTGGGAGTGCAGTGACAACCAGGAGGTTTGCCTAGAAGCAGCCACCCTTAAAAGAGTGCGTAATAGCTCACTGGTCTAGCGCTCCTGCGCCGAAAATGAACGGGGCTAAGCAGTCTACCGAAGCTGTGGAATAAATGATTTTTAATCATGTATTGGTAGGGGAGCGTTCCGCAACGGTGTGAAGCACTAGCGACAAGCAGGTGTGGACTGTGCGGAAGTGAGAATGTCGGCTTGAGTAGCGCAAATGTAGGTGAGAATCCTACACCCCGAAACCCTAAGGGTTCCTCCGCCAGGCTCGTCCGCGGAGGGTGAGTCAGGTCCTAAGGCGAGGCAGAAGTGCGTAGTCGATGGATAACGGGTCAATATTCCCGTACCTGACATTGTTGGTGCAGAGGGACGGAGAAGGCAATCGCCAGCCGGATGTTGGTTACCGGTTCAAGTATTCGAGGTGTTGAGAGACGGAGAAAACGTCTTGAGCTAAGGTACGAGTACGACCTCCTACGGGAGGGAAGTGGTAGATGTCAGGCTTCCAAGAAAAGCTCTAAACACCATAAACAATGTCAGCCTGTACCCGAAACCGACACAGGTAGGGAGGTAGAGTATACCAAGGGGCGCGAGATAACTCTCTCTAAGGAACTCGGCAAAATGGCCCCGTAACTTCGGGAGAAGGGGTACCTACGCAAGTAGGTCACAGTGAAGAGTCCCAGGCGACTGTTTACCAAAAACACAGGTCTCCGCAAAGTCGTAAGACGACGTATGGGGGCTGACGCCTGCCCAGTGCCGGAAGGTTAAGGAAGTTGGTTAGGGTAACCGAAGCTAGCGACTGAAGCCCCGGTGAACGGCGGCCGTAACTATAACGGTCCTAAGGTAGCGAAATTCCTTGTCGGGTAAGTTCCGACCCGCACGAAAGGCGTAACGATCTGGGAGCTGTCTCGGAGAGAGACTCGGCGAAATAGAATTGTCTGTGAAGATACGGACTACCTGCACCTGGACAGAAAGACCCTATGAAGCTTTACTATAGCCTGGAATTGTGTTCGGGCTTCGCTTACGCAGGATAGGTGGGAGGCTGTGAAGTTCTGCTTGTGGGCAGAATCGAGCCAACGGTGAGATACCACTTTAGCGAGGCTAGAATTCTAACCCTTACCCGTCATCCGGGAAGGAGACAGTTTCAGGGGGGTAGTTTGACTGGGGCGGTCGCCTCCTAAAAGGTAACGGAGGCGCGCAAAGGTTCCCTCAGGCTGGTTGGAAATCAGCCCAAGAGTGCAAAGGCATAAGGGAGCTTGACTGCAAGACCTACAAGTCGAGCAGGGTGGAAACACGGTCTTAGTGATCCGACGGTGCCGCATGGAAGGGCCGTCGCTCAACGGATAAAAGTTACTCTAGGGATAACAGGCTGATCTCCCCCAAGAGTCCACATCGACGGGGAGGTTTGGCACCTCGATGTCGGCTCATCGCAACCTGGGGCGGAAGTACGTCCCAAGGGTTCGGCTGTTCGCCGATTAAAGCGGTACGTGAGCTGGGTTCAGAACGTCGTGAGACAGTTCGGTCCATATCCGGTGCAGGCGCAAGAAGATTGAGAGGAGTCCTCCCTAGTACGAGAGGACCGGGAGGGACGCACCGCTGGTGTACCTGTTATCGTGCCAACGGTAAACGCAGGGTAGCCAAGTGCGGAGTGGATAACCGCTGAAAGCATCTAAGTGGGAAGCCCACCTCAAGATGAGTCTTCTCATGGAGTTATCCAGTAAGGTCACGGGCAGAACACCCGTTGATAGGCGTTAAGTGGAAGTCCTGAGAGGGATGAAGCTGAGGCGTACTAATAGACCGAGGGCTTGACCTCTATTGACTGATGGTGATTGATGACTTAATTCTATGCAGTCTTCAGGGTTTTTCACCCTTACATCTTTTCGGTAGTGTCACCAGAGGCAATGGCACCACCCCGATACCATCCCGATCTCGCTGGTTAAACCCCCAGGTGCCTCAGATATTTGCCCCCTCACTGTCGCTCTACAATACCTCGATACCTGGAACCTTATTATTTACACCACAGCTCCTATCTATACAGATAGGAGCTGTGGTGTTTGTGCTAATTAAGTTTTAAGTTGCTATACCTGTTAAAGTAATTTCGAGCGCCCTCAACACACTTTGATTGAATGTGGGATAAAATTGCCGCACGCATTGCCGAAGTAAGGAGAGACAAATTTTCGATCGACAATCGCCGTTCCGTCAGGGGTGGCTGCATAAATCAAGGCTATTATATCAGCAGCAGTGCCCACGCTTACTTCGCGAAATTAAATCGAGCTTCCCAAGTCGCGATGTTTGAAGCCGAGGCTTTGGGTTTGCAGCAAATGCGGGCAACCCAGACGATTCGACTACCTGAGCCGATTTGCTGGGGAACTGAGGGGAATTCAGCTTATATTGTGCTGGAATGGCTGGATTTGGGAAGTCGCGGGGGCGATCGAGCTTGGGAGGAAATGGGGCGCCAACTGGCCGCGATGCACAAATACACCCCCCCCAACCTCCCCTTCGCAAGGGGGGGGAAAAAGCCTAATTCTGCCCTTGTGAGGGGATGTTTTGGTTGGGATATTAATAATACGATCGGATCAACTATACAAATTAATAATTGGACGGCAAATTGGGCAGAATTTTGGATCGAACATCGGATTGGTTATCAGTTAAAATTGGCTCGGGGTCGGCGCGGCCATTTTCCGCAAGGGGAACGTTTATTAGAGATGATTTCTCAATTGTTAGCTGGTTATGAACCTCAACCTTCGCTAGTTCACGGGGATTTATGGGGGGGAAATGTGGGGGTGACATCTGCGGGGGAACCGGTGATTTTTGACCCGGCGGCCTATTTTGGAGATAGAGAAGTTGATATTGCTATGACTGAGTTATTTGGTGGATTTCCTGCGCAGTTTTACCGGGGATATAATCAGGTTTGGCCTTTGGATGCAGGGTATGAACAACGCAAAACTCTTTATAATCTGTATCACATTTTAAATCATTTTAATTTGTTTGGTGGGAGTTACGAGTCCCAGGCGAATCAAATGATTAATCGAATTTTGGGTTAGTTAAGACTCAGATTCTTCAGGGGGCGAGAACGATCCTAAAGCGGTTGCGGGATAAGCTTTATGGCTCTCAATCCCCTCTGATAAAATGATTTCTTATTGTTGCGAACCAAACCTATCATAGACTCTACCCACTCCTGGCAGTACTCAAAGGCAATTAGCCAATTTTCGCCATATAAACCTATCCAAAAATTGCTATGTCTTCTTCTTGTTCTACCTGTCTTTTGGGGACGACACACATATTTTTCTTGTCTCTGAAGCCGAGTTCTTTTTCCGGCGTTGCTGAATGATGCCATGAATCATTGAGGAATCGGCACATCCCAGAACTTGAGGTAGTGTAGCAACAATCTGATCGAGTGTCTCAGCATTTCCTCTAACGCGTGAATAACAAAGTGTCTGGCGATGCAGTCGGGCTTGCGTAATGTCGTAACTGTGTGTTTTCACCTTCTACCCTCGTCATGTAAGTCTTGCTAATAATTTGATCTCCATCTGGAATAAATCCTGGATAGACTCGCCAGCCGTCCGTGACATAAAAATAACAATTCCATGTTGCTACAAGCTCCCACAAGGGGGCAAAGGTCTTCGCACAGTGGTCGCCCAAAACCCACCCTAAGATTCCTGGCTTAAAGTGGTCTACTGCTGTCCACAACCAGATTTTTTTTTTGCCCTACAAAAGTTTCTAGTTCATCCAACTCCCCCACTTCTGGAGTGGTCTCTGGGTCGGGTGCATCTCACTATTGCAAATCTCTGAAAAAAGGGCGAAAATAAAAAAGCTAGTAAAACTGTGAAAAAAAATGACACCCGAAGACCAAAAGCGCCTAAAAGCGCACTTAAAAGAGGTAGCATCCATTCTTTACAGAAATACAGATTCAACCGAACTGTCCAATTTTGAAAGTATCGAAAAATCTCTGCGTCAAAAAATATTATCAGAAGTGGGGCCAGAATTAGGTAGCTTTTTTTTTCAACAGCATCAGGAATTAAAACAGGAAGAACGCGAACAGTAAAATCTGTAGTTGGGTCGCTCAGGATTACAAATAATCAGGCGGAATATTTCGGGTTAAAACCTTATAGTCAACTCAGTCCCATGATGGAAAAGTGTGCTCTGATAATTAGAAATAATGAGTCTTATCAAAAAGGAGAAAAAGATTTAGAAACATTCACAGGAATCCCAGTGTCTCATAGTACATTACACAGATTAGTAAAGAACCAAGAATTTGAATGGCCTACATCTAACCAAGGAGTACAGGAAATTACCTTAGATGGAGGTAAAGTCAGACTACGCAATGGAAACAAGGGTGAGCCATGTTATTGGAAAGATTATAAAACCCTGTGTTTAGATAATGTTTATTGCGGAGCCTTCTTTCAAAATAATCAAGATTTAATTGATTGGAGTAATAGCCAAAAACTGCTACATCCTATGTATTGTATAGGGGATGGTCATCCCGGCATTTGGAACTTATTTCAAGAAATTGGAGTGACTGAACAAAGACAAGAAATCTTAGATTGGTATCATCTGAAAGAAAATTTGTACAAAGCCGGGGGTTCATTGAAACGATTAAAACAAGCCGAAACTCTGTTATGATCCGGTCAAGTTAATGAAGTTATCAATTTATTTAAAGAGTTGAAAAGAAAAGGATTTAAAACCTTTTGCAATTATTTAGACTTCCATCGCAACCGAATAGTTAACTACCGATACTATAAAGAAGAATCTTTAACTTCTATCGGTTCTGGAACAGTGGAATCCACGATTAAACGAATTGGACTAAGAGTGAAACTATCGGGAGCGCCGTGGAATATCGAGAGTGTTTCCTCTATCCTTTCTCTGCGCTGTGCTTATCTCAATGGTCAACTTTCCGCTTGATGTATTTGCACAAGTGAGATGCACCCTCTGGGTCATAGGCGGACGGTAGGCGTTCTCCTACTTGTCTGACCCAATTAATGACGGTGGTGTGATGGACTCCTGTGACGCGCTCAATACCTCGAAATCCCATGCCGTTGACATACATTTTCAAACATTGCGCTTTAATTTCATCTGAGTATCCTTTGGAGATTGTGTAAACATCAATAAACTGACGATGACAATCGACACAAATATGATTTTGCTTCCCTCTCATCTTGCCATTTTTACGGATATGGCTGGAGCCACATTCAGGACATTTCATTAGATTTAACCTCAATTCATATCACTATTATGCAACGCCCTTTTTCCTTGTAACCATGCCGAAGTCATCGCCAAAGCTATTACAATCATTAAAGCAATTAATCTATCCGGTGATGCTTGGCAACCTTCTTTCGTTATATCCTCCGGTTTTGCAGTCTTTAAACATTGCTTCTATGCCATAACGTTGACCGTAAATTTTAATCGCATTTTTCAAATCTGGGAGATTAGTTAATAGATACCAAGGTTCATCTTCTTGCTTACCTTTATATTTTCTTTTCCAGGCAGCTACTAAGTTAAAGCGAGAGAAACCTTTGGTTTGAGTTAAATTAATCGGGAGCATAACACTTATGCGATGAGTACAAATACTCAGAAATACCCTACCCCTCATTAGTCCATAATTAAATATGTTTACCACTCTCGCAAAATTATGAATCCAGAGAAACAAAGAAAGCTGCAAGAATATACCAGAGCAATTGCTGAGATTTTATATACAGAAGCTGAATCTGAACAACAGTTGACGCTGGAAAGTATAGAAAAAACTGTTCAGACACAGCAACAGCCGTATGTCAGTCCCGAAATTGCCGCTTTTTTTTTAAGCAATCAACAGGAACAACTTCCGGCAGAACCAGAAAACTTACCAGTACATTAGGGATACTAAAAATCAGTGAAAAACAAGCTAAAATACTCGGAGTTAAGCCCTGCACAAGAATTAGTCCACATTTGGAACAATGTTGTCTGAGATTAAGTGCCAATATGTCCTACGAGCAAACGGCAGTAGATTTAGAATACATCACCGGTGTCCAAACCAATGCCATGTCACAACAGAGATTAGTCCATCGGCAAGAGTTTCAGTTCCCGATAGTCACAGAACTAATTGAAGAATTAGGTGTAGATGGAGGAAAAGTTAGATTAAGAACTGCACAGGGACTAGAATGTATCTACAAAGACTATAAAGCAATGCACACCAACAGCGGATTAATCGCGGTTTATCAAGATAACATTGGGCTGATTAATTGGGTCAACAGTCAACCCATCGCTAAGATTGTAACCTGTCTGGGAGATGGACATGATGGAATTTGGAATATTATCGCTTTAGTCGCCCCAAATCGACAACGCCGAGAAATCCTTGACTGGTATCATCTGATTGAAAATCTGAATAAGGTTGGCGGTTCACAACGAAGAATCAATGAAGCCCAAGCTTATTTATGGATGGGACAGGTAGAAAAAGCGAAACAACTTTTGGCAAATCTGACAAAAAAAGCCGCACATAATTTCTGCGTATATCTCAACAAACACCGAACACGCATCGTTAATTACCACTATTATCAGTCAAATAAGATTTGTTCGATTGGGTCGGGTGCTGTGGAATCAGCAATCAAACAAATTGGTCGTCGTATCAAAATTTCTGGCGCACAATGGAATGAGCAAAATGTCCCGCAAGTCTTGGCTCATCGAGTAGCTTACTTAAATGGAATGATTGGTGTCAATCTCAAAGCAGCAGCTTAAATTATCATCAGTATTTATACTGAGCGCATAACAGTTATGCTCCCAATTAATCTGAGGATAGAAGAGATGACTACCGGGTTGAAATGGAATAGTATTTAGTGCTTGAAATGGCTGTCTTTTTTCTCGAAAACTCGTATTACCTTTTTGGCGAAGCACAAAGCTAAGATGCTGACTGTGTAACCCGAAGTGCTAACTCTATACTATGAAACTCACGGCCGCCAATAATCACTAATTTATATTTTTTTAACAGCCGAATTACCGGACGTAATACTTGCTGCTGTTCAGCTAAATTAGAAGCCCCTTGTTTATCTAACAGTGTCCAGAATATCGGGAAAGCTCTTTTTTGATAAATCGCACTTACCATTAAAACATTATACTCTTTCCATTGGGTTCTATCCAATGCAATGATTAATTGATACCAAATCCGCGTTAGTTACCCCCGTTATGATGGCGGTTGAGCGCCAGGGGCGCTCAATCGCCATCTATGTGTTTATGGCAAGCGCTCGAATGCTGTGCGGGCGCTCGAATGCTGTGCGGGCGCTCAAATGCTGTGCCGACGCTCGACTCATGAAAACTGGTAGCAAAAATAACTAAAATAGTTTTCATGAGTTAATAGTTCAAACAAAAAGATGACCAGAAAAGCACATTTGGAACCTTACTTGAGTGCAACAGAACTCAAGTATCGTTACCGAGAGGCAAGCAACCCGAGCGAAGCGCGTCGCTGGCAATTACTCTGGTTAATCGCGCTCTCAAAAACAATTAAAGAAGCAGCAGCAGTCCTTGGGATTAATTATGATTACGCCCGAGCAATAGTTAAAAGCTATAATCAGCAAGGAGAGACAGCGATTCGTCTCAAAAAACAGCCACCAAAAAAACGTCCTAGCCATGCCTTACTCAATAGTCTGCAATTAGAAGAACTGCGTTTAAGTTTAGCGGGGGAATCTCCCGATCGAGGTCTGTGGACCGGACCCAAGGTCGCATTATGGATTGCCCAAAAAATCGGGAGAGAACGAGTCGGAAAACAAAGGGGCTGGGAATACTTAAAAAAGTCTGGCTACTCACCTCAAAGACCTCGACCTCGACATAAGAACGGGGATAAAATTGAGCAAGAAAACTTAAAAAAAAACTGTCACATCGAGTGAGGCAGCTACAAAAGGAGTTTCCTTCACATCCAATAGAGGTCTGGTCATTCGACGAACATAGAGTAGGACTCAAACCAATTCTCCGTAAAGTATGGGCCCCCATTGGAGAAAGACCATCCGCAGTTGTTTGTCATCGCTACGAATGGGTATATCTTTACGGATTTGTCAATCCTCCTACTGGAAAAACCGAATGGTTTATCATTCCCAGAGTCAACTGTGAATGGCTGAATCTAGTATTAGAAAAATTTGCCTTACAAACTGGAGCCGGACAATCCAAAATTATCCTATTAGTCATGGACAGAGCGGGTTGGCATATGAGCGAGCGACTGGTGATTCCATCAGGAATTTGTGTAGAATACTTGCCAGCTTACTCTCCCGAACTTCAACCAGCAGAAAGGCTGTGGTCTGTGACTGATGAGCCGTTACTTAATAAAAGTTTTGACAAGATACAGGACTTGGAAACAGTTCTCGAAGAACGTTGTCAAATTTTATCGACAACTATGACAGAACCCATCAAAAATCTTACTAATTATTATTGGTGGCCACAAAACAGCTTGCCCTCTGAGGGATAACCTCTCGTTGGGCGAGGAATTTATCTCAATAATTATCAACGAGAATTATCAACGACCGCTCGCCTTGTGAGGGCGAGTATATTCAGTTGTTTACTAATCTATCGAGTCGCTAAATTCTGCGAGAATGGTGACAGCTTTCTTGTCAAATTTCTCTCTTAGTTGGTGGTTTTAAACAAATTATGAGTGAGTGCAGTTTTTTTTCGCCATCATAACGGGGGTAGCTAACCCGGATTTGGTATGACTCCCAGCTTTGAGCTGACAGGATATCACCTGTTTCACTATCGGGAACCACAGCGCCAGTATGCTGAGTGCTTTAATCTGTAAAAATCGTTGTATGTGACGCCGGCGACTACTTTGTAATATGGGTAATTGGAGGGTGGCAGCTAATCGTTCTATTCTAACTTGTTTTTGAGACTCTAACAACCACACTAGCATTTGAAGGGTAAGTAATTGTGCAGGAGTCAGATATTTTTCGAGAATCTCATGATAGAATAAGGGCAACATATTATTGTTTGGGTCTTGTTGTATTAGCAGTACCCTTCTTTTTTATCACAACTGGGTATTCTTTTCCCTCGATAGATTATTTTGTCAATAAGCAGAAATTTTTGTGACGGGTCGATCGGGCGAAAAGCTTTGCCTGTAATAGTTCGGGGGCGGTTGTCGCCCCCTGAACTCAGATTCTTTTTTAACCGCTGCTGCACGCAGATAAACGCGGATTTAAGGTTTATCTGCGAGGGTTGCAAGTTTATTTTTGCTTAGCCGCAGCTTTTTTCTTGGTCTCTTTTTCAGCTTTTTTAGCTGCTTTTTCAGCTTCAAGTTTGGCTAACTTGGCTAGCTCTTTTTCTTCAGCTATTTTATCGAGATAGTAGTGGTAATCTCCCAAATAAGGGCGAAATTCTCCATCCCGAATCTCGACAATTTTGTTAGCTACTTGGGAGATGAAATAGCGATCGTGTGAAACGATAATTACCGTACCGTCATAATTCTGAATCGCTTCTTCCATCATCTCTTTCGCCGGAATGTCGAGGTGATTTGTCGGCTCGTCCAAAATTAGCAAATTCACGGGAGTCAACAGCATCTTTGCTAAAGCCAGACGGGCTTTTTCTCCGCCACTCAAAGCGCCGACTTGTTTGAATACTGTTTCGCCGGTAAACAAGAACCGCCCCAACAAAGTCCGAACTTCTTCATTTTTCCAGTCTGGTACTTCGTCGTGAATAGTTTCGATCACGCTTTTATTCAAATCTAAGGCTTCTGCCTGATTCTGTTCAAAGTAACCGGGGATGACGTTGTGGCCTCCCAATTTGACTATACCTTCAGAAGGCTTTTCTAAACCCATAATCAGTCGCAGTAGGGTGGATTTGCCCGCGCCGTTGGGGCCGAGAAAGGCAATACGATCGCCCCTTTCAATTAATAAGTCTGCTCCCAAAAATAGGATTTTTTCGCCGTAGGTGTGCACCAAATCTTCAATTATTGCTACTTCGCGACCGCTGCGGGGTGCGGGGGGAAAGCGGAAATGCAAAGTTTTTAATCCGCCGGTGGGCGCTTCGATGCGTTCGATTTTGTCTAACTGTTTCTCGCGGCTTTTGGCTTGGGTGCTGCGAGTGGCGCTGGCGCGGAATTTTTCTACGAATGCTTGCTGTTTTTCGAGTTCTTTTTGCTGGCTTTCGTAAGCGCTGAGTTGGGCTTCTCTGGCTTCTGCTTTTTGCAGCAGGTAGGAGGAGTAGTTGCCGAGGTAGGTGCTGGAAACGCCGCGTTCTGTTTCGACGATTTGGGTGCAGAGCCGATCGAGAAATTCCCGGTCATGGGATACGATTACCATCGGGGTTATCAGCCCTTTGAGGTATACTTCCAGCCATTCGATCGTTTCTAAGTCGAGGTGGTTGGTAGGTTCGTCTAGCAGCAGGATGTCGGGTTTTTGGAGGAGAATTTTGCCTAAACTCATCCGCATTTGCCAGCCGCCGCTGAAGGCGCTGACTAATCGATCGCCGTCTTCGGGTTCAAATCCGATTTCGGGCAGAATTTTTTCGATTTGCGCTTCTAAACCGTAGCCGTTTAAGCCTTCAAATTGCCGTTGCAGCCGATCCATTTTGTGGATCAGTTCGTCGAGATTTTCTGGAGTGGAGGCTTCCAAGTCTCGATGCACTTGCATCAGGGATTCGTGGACTTCGTTGGCTTCGCTGAAGGCGCGCCAAAATTCTTCTCTGACGGTGCGAGTCGGATCTACTTCAAATTCTTGGGAGAGGTAGGCGATGTGGAGGCTGGCGGGGCGAATGACTTCGCCTGCGGTGGGTTCGATTTCGCCGGCGATGATTTTGAGTTGGGTGGATTTGCCGGCACCGTTAACGCCTACTAAGCCGATGCGATCGCCTGGCTTGACTTCCCAGGTGACATCTTTGAGTACGACGCCTGTGGGGTAAATTTTACTGATGTGTTCGAGTCGCAGCATTGTTGTGGGGACTGGGGAAGGGCAGGTTTAGCGGCGGATGGGATGCCGGCGCTGAGGTCGAGTTAATCTTAACAAATTTTAATTATATTTAGCGTATTGCCAGATTTGGATTTGGTAGGACTTACGCGAAGAAACGGGGTTTCTCTGAAAAATCGCAGATTCTCAGCTAGAGATATACGAAGAAACCCGGTTTCTGCCCTCGACGTGGGTGCAGGACTATTTGGGTGGGGCGATCGGGCGATCGTGTTGTTTCAGATTGAATTTCTCGAATAATGGTTGAGACTTCTGCACATTATAATAGTCAGTGTCAACCTCAATAGCAAAAGAGAGCGATCGTGCCAGCAAGTGACATTTATCATCAAGTTGTCAAACAGGCTCTCATTAAGGCTGGCTTGACAATTACCCACGATCCGTATCCCTTGGCTTGGGGGAAGAGAAACCTATCGATATTGGTGCCGAACAGCTATTAGCTGCTGAGAACAACGATCGCAAGATAGCCGTTGAAGTTAAAAGTTTTATCAGAGAGTCTAGAATTGCAGATTTAGAGCAAGCTTTGGGTCAATATACTCTTTACTATGACATCTTAAAACGGACGGAATCAGAAAGACAACTGTATCTTGCAATTCCACTAAATGCTTTTACAGAGCTTGTTGAAGGAGAAAGTTTTGGTCAGATATTCCTAGATAATAACCGCCTAAATTTGGTTGTTTTCAACCCAAAAATAGAGGAAATAGTACAATGGATAGCTTAAATAATTATCGCAAACTTGTTAAGCAGCTCCTTACGGAATACGCTGAGATTCCCGTTTTTGACAGGGGTATCCAAAATGAAATAATTTTTGATTTGGAAAATGACCGTTATATGTTAATAAATATAGGTTGGTTTAACGAGCAGCGCATTCACCATTGCGTGATTTATATTGATATTATTGACGGTCAGGTTTGGATTCAAGCAAATAATACCGATCGCCTGATTGCTGAGGAGTTAGTTGCAGCGGGAGTTCCTGCCGAATCAATTGTTTTGGGGCTTCAACCGCCTGATGTTAGACCTTATACTGCTTATGGAGTGCCTACTAGGGAGCAGCAGCGAGAATCTTTGAAAGTATGATGGAGTGGAAGCGATTTGAGTGGGAGGGCGAGTCCCTACGGGATAGCTTCGCTTCACGTACTTCAAAAACTTTGTAATTTATTCTCTCGCCACTGCCGTCCCTCCCATGAGCGTACAGCATTTTGTCACTCTATTTAATAACATAACCTGGTGATTGTAACCTGTCATACTATCTACCCACAGTATTTTTGGTAAGTGACCACTTGGTGCTGAATGGTTAAAAATTAAAGAGTCTTGATCCCATTTAAGCTGTTTTTTGAACGCATCCTGTGTTTTTAAAACAGTTCTGAGATGAACTTCTTCTTCTGGCATATTAATTTTTTCTTTACGATTGAATTCGACAATCTCTTCATAAAATTGTGTATATAGCTGCAGATTAATTTCGGATTGGATTCTAAATCCAAAGTGTCCACTACTGTATTTTACCCAAAGCCTCTCCATTGTACATATCTCAGTGCAGGGAATTCTTTCTACACGATCTTCATAGATTTCTGTATCCACACCGATATCGAGATAAAAAATTTGATTACGAATGTTACCAACTTTCTTCATAGGAGAAATAAGTTTTGTGAAAATAGTAATTATTTCCTTATTCGCTGATTCAAAATCTCCTAACGCTAGGAAATTACGGAGTGCTCGATAATCTATTCCTACTGCTGAACTGAGATCGTCATTCAGTTGACTTTCATCAACGGTAGGGAATTTCGGCTTGCTACTATTCCCTTGAACTCTGTTAGAGGGATTAGAATTTACCCAAACCACAACCAAAATTACTACTATGATGATAATGAAGACCCACATATAACGCTTACCTCCTCCTGCACAAAATCAGTATAGTTTAATCTTCCAGTTGAGATCCAAAGACATCCTCTTCTCTCAAGCCTTTGGGCAATTTAGCACGAATTAAGTTTGCCAGAGGTCTATCTTCTGCCTTTGCATCTATATAAGCAGCTTCAATTAACTTATTCTCCTTTGTTTCCAAATAAGCAAAGTACAAGGCTTGGGTAGGATCGCTAGGAAGCTGTTTTTTATTTTTCAATAATCCAGCAATAACCTTGTTCCCTTTTCCGGTCAAATGGGATTGCAATCTTCCCCGAATACTCCTTCCCGACCTTCCTACATAATGGGTGTGATAATTATTTCCTGTTTTAGTAGAGATCGCATAAACCCCTGATGAGTTTGGCGATCTGCCCACTGCTTGAGTGTTGAGTTCGCCTTTGCTGTCGAAGTTGCACTCGATCCATTCACTCCATGCCATTTTTCTAAATTTCCTTTTGTGATTGATCTTTCACATTCCTATCTCCTTGAAACAAGGTAACAAGTCTGCCTCAGCTTTACCAGCGATAAAAAGTGACAAAAAGTGATAATAAGTAGCAACTATTAAAAATTCTGCTAAAATCTACCCAGAGTTGAGGTAAATGCACGGGCAAAATGCTGTGCGCCCGCCAGCACCACCTCAAGTCTGATACTACTTTTAAGAGGATTTAACCGATGACTGCCGAGGCTGCTCTGGCTATTGTCGAAACAGTCTTAGTAAGATTGCTTTCTTTATCCCCCATAATTCCCCCGACCATAACCCCCGCTACCATAGCCTGTTTTTTTTGCTATCTGTAGCATGGTTGATTGATTTGACTTTACTTTTTTTATTTCCCTTTCTACCCTCTCTTTTTCTGCCTTGTCTGCTATTCCGATTTGCTCTTCAAATTGAGCTATTATTGTCGAATTGGGAATCTCAGAAACCTGTGAGGGGGATAAAATTCATTTAGCCAAAGCCAAAGCAATCATAACATTCTGAATTTTTTCGGCAATGTTGTATGGTAAACTCACTTCTTTTAACTCCTGTGCGTTTTGAAATGTGCCAACATAATTTATTTATAGTAAAGCTTCATCTTGAGCTGAACCAGTGATAAATAGTAACAAATAGTGATAATAAGTAGCAAAATCTTAAAATTTCTGCTAAAATCTACCAAGAGTAATGTGGACGCACGGGCAAAATCCAACGCAGCCAGCACAACCTCAACTCGGACACTACCTTTAAGAGGATTTAACCTATGACTGTGGATGAAGCTCTCGCCATTGTCGAAACAATCCTAGAGGACGACGAACAGTTAAACGACGTGCAAGAGCTAATCTTCAAACAGTGCTGGGAAGGCAGGCAGTCTTATGAGGAAATTGCCAAACTTTCTAAATATGATGATGAATATATTAAAGCTGCTGGCTATAAACTCTGGAAGTTACTCTCAGACGCTTTTGACGAAAAAGTAAAAAAAAATAATATTAAAGCAGTTATAAAACGATACTTACGGCGACATCAAGTGACATTACATCGAACTCAAGTAATTGGAGTTAATCTCAGCGGTGCTAACTTAAGCGGAGCCAGATTATTGCTCACAAATTTAAGTGAAGCCGATTTTTATCAGACTGATTTAAACAAATCAATCGTAACTGAGGATAAGACAGCATCAGATGAAATTATCAAGGCTGAAGACGCACATAACCAGGGAATTTTGTCTACCATAAAAGAACGGATTTATCACTGGAATGATTTGCGTTTTCACTGCGAAGAACAAGTGAAAATTGCCGAAGCGCTCGATCGCACAAACACTCTCTTTTTCCCCAACTCCAAAGCCCGCCTCACAACACCCGCAGGTAGACAAAACCAAGAACCAGATTTCCTCATATTCCACCAAGGCAAATGGGGTATTCTGGAAATATCGCATCCCGATACAGAAAAAGATGAAATGCGCGATCGCCTGTTTGCATCTCACGGTATCAGCATCATCCACTACTGCGACGCTAACAGATGCACAGAAGAACCCGATCGCATTGTCGAAGAGTTTTTAGACATATTGAGTCAGGGATAGGGCGAGTGGTTTTTTCATAAGGGCGATCGCATAGGGGCCCAGAAACCGGATTTTTTACGATAAAACTTCGTTGTATCCCGCAGATTCGGTAAAAAACCCGGTTTCTTTGCTTGGAGTGCGTAAGTGCATAAGGGCGATCGCACTCCGTAATAAAGTAGATTTGGTCTTGACCAATTACTCGATTTGTGATGTGTACGAGTGGTGGAAATTTTTAAGGGCGATCGGGATCTACTTCTGCAAAACGGGTGATCGCGCTCGATCCTAACTCATTCCCCAGCAGCCTCAGCCGACGCAACGAATGTCTCCGCTACAGCTTTGCCAATTAGCGCCACCTGACTCAGAGGCAAGAACCTAATTTTATTGACAATATCTTGAATATCTAACGGATCTGAAACTGGCTTCCGATCCACAAATCTCAGGAGTTCTTCCAGCGAATAACCAGCTCTCGCAGCGAGCTTAGCCAAGTTTTCAGTATCAGCGACCGTATCGCCCCTTTCCCAAAGCTGAACAGCGGTAGCGGAAACGCCCAAAAGCTTACCAAAGGCTCGCTGACTCATTGTTCCGCGAGCAGTTTTGATGATTTCACTAAGTTTTTGTCTATTTTGGATGTTCACGACTCGAAGGTTACTCAACCGTATCTACCAGTCTACTTACGAAGTGATACATCAACTATATTTCCCAGACGACTCAGCAGCCGCCGCGAGTCTATCCATCACGGCTCTACCAACCACGGCTAACTCACTAATTGGTATACATTGAATTTTTTTCAGCAGATCGTTAGTATCTACCGGTTCACGCATGGGTTTGCCTTCCAGATGAGCGAGCAGCTCTTCAAGTGTAAACCCGGCCCTCACAGCAATCTGAGCCAAATTTTCTGTATCTGGGATGCTCTGACCTTTTTCCCACAACTGAACCGCAGTCGCAGAGACGCCCAGAAGCTTGCCGAATGCCCGCTGACTCATCGAACCGCGAGCTAGTTTGACAATCTCAATCAATTTTTTCTTAGCTTCTGCGTTCACAACTGCCGTCACTACTTAATCCCACATAACTCAGTTTACTTCCCAACTCCTAAATTTTCCACTTGCAATTCATAATTACACTTGACACAGGAAACGATTGCAAGTAAACTAATAATTACAACTTAAGTTTTGATAGACCCAAGGAGTCGCTAAACAAATGGTTCTGAGCGAGGAACCCAACATAAGGGGACAGCCCGATCGAACTTTAAAACCGAAGGCAGACATCAGGGAAAGTAAAAATGACCAAGAGACGCAATCTAAAAACTCACAAGCCCACCCACACACGGCAAAGCCTTACAGCCTCCGGTTGGCTAAAACCCCAGTGCTGGCAAATCTCCAAAAAAGAAGCCGCCGAAGCCCTGAGAATGCCCATCAACCGCATCGTCAAAGTCTACCCCAAACAACATCAAGTAATAGTTGTTTACCTGAACAAGAAAGGACAAAAATGCAGTTCCTTTTTCAGCTACAGACTATTTGCCAGATGGGAACAAGAGGCGATCGCAGCAATTGCCAGTTGTCGAAACCAGCAAATGCTAGCACCCCTAGAAGTCATTGTACAATACGACCTCGAACATTTCAAATATCCAGTGGCGATCGCCGACGCAATTTGGGAAGCCCTACTCAAGCATATCTCCCGCGTAACAAGGGAACTGAGGCTGAGCAAACAATGCGCCTAGCCCCCCATCAATCCATCAATTAGTAGAAGCAGCCAACTCAGCCAAACGTTCCTGCTGATCCTGAGAAATGCAAGTTTGAATAATCCCCTCAATATCCCCTTCCAAAACACTATTGAGCGAGAAATTCTCCCCCAAACGGTGGTCGGTAGCCCGATTGTCCTTATAGTTGTAGGTGCGAATCTTCTCCGATCGCGAACCAGTACCAACCTGAGCCAAACGCCGCGACTTCACCTCATCCTGCTGCTCCCGCAACTTCATCTCATAGAGCTTAGCCCGCAAAATCTGCATCGCCCGCTCCTTATTCTGCAACTGACTGCGCTCCTCAGTACAGAAAATCCGAATTCCCGTCGGCTTGTGAAACAAATCTGCTGCAGTTTCCACCTTGTTCACGTTTTGACCGCCAGCACCGCCCGATCGAGCCGTACTCATCTCAATATCCTTCGGATCGATGTGAATCTCCACATCATCCACCTCCGGCATCACAGCCACCGTCGCCGTCGAAGTATGTATCCGACCGCCAGCCTCAGTTACCGGCACTCGCTGCACCCGGTGTACCCCAGCCTCAAACTTCAGCTTGCTATAAACACTGTCGCCTTGAACTTCCAGAATCACCTCTTTAAAGCCGCCCATTTCCGCCAGCGACTCGCTCACCAACTTCACCTGCCAGCCTTGAGTTTGAGCGTAACGGGAATACAACCGCAGCAAATCTCCTGCCCAAATACTAGCCTCATCTCCGCCAGTACCCGCCCGAATTTCCAGCATAATATTCTTGTCATCGTTCGGGTCGCGGGGGAGCAGCAAAACCTTCAAACGACTTTCCAAATTCTCCAGCTTCGACTCAAGTTCCTGAACTTCCAGCGCAGCCATTTCTTGCATATCTCGATCGCCCGCAGCTTCCTTTAGAACCTGTCGCGTGCCCACCAAATCTTCCTGAGTGGTTTTCCACAGAGCAAAAGTATCGACCACTTCCTCCAAGGACGATCGAGCTTTCGCTACCCGTTGAAACTCTTGATTGTCCCTAGCGACATCCGGGTCAGCCATGCGGCGAGTCAACTCATTAAAAGTTTGCTCTACCGACTTCAATTTATCCAGCAAATAAGATTCAGCCATTGTCAGTTGTCCTTTGTCAATCGATTTTAGATTTTAGATTTTAGATTTTAGATTTTAGATTTGAAGAACAGTTGGGATAGAATCTCGATCGAACTCAACTGCCTGCATAGCAAGTCTTCAATCTAAACTCTCCAATCCGAGGGCGGATCGATTTTAGATTTTAGATTTTAGATTTTAGATTTTAGAACTCAAGAGCAGTTAGGATAAAATGTCGATCGAACTGTACTCGATCGAACTCAACTGCCTGCATAGCAAGTCTTCAATCTAAAATCTAAAATCCGAGGGCGGTAAGTTGTCAGTAGAAAGAACTACTCTCAACAAACTGCGGACAAATGACAATCCGGCTACTTCTTCTTTTTGCCTTTACCAGCAGCCTTAGAAGCATCTGCTTTCGGCTCTTCCATTTTCAGCGGTCCAGAGGAAGCATCTGCCTTCGGCATTTCTACCTCCGTCATGCCGTATTTCCGCATAAAGCGCTCCACACGACCTTCAGTATCAATAATCTTCTGAGTGCCAGTATAAAAAGGATGATTTCCCGACCAGACATCAACTTGAAGCTTTGGTCTAGTTGAACCCACAGTCATCACAAGTTCCCCGTTGCAATAAACCTGAGATTCGGGATACCACTCAGGGTGAATGCCATCTTTTGCCATTGTTTTTTACTCTCTAATTTTTGACTTTACAACCATTTTAGCTGCTGCTGGACTTGTACACCAACAACAGCACCAATTTTGCCTTATATCTGTTGGAACCAGGAATCAGGAATCGGAAATAAACTTCAAAAAAAGGCAGCTAAAATCTGGATAGATAATTTTTGCCTTTTCCTGGTTCCTTCTTCCTTCTTCCTTCTTCCCTCGATTACCGCTTCGAGTATTGAGGAGCTTTGCGAGCTTTCCGCAAACCGTACTTTTTCCGTTCTTTGGCCCGCGGGTCGCGAGTCAAATAGCCCTCAGTCTTCAGAGGCTTGCGGTTGTCCGGGTCTAATTGACAAAGTGCTCTAGCGACACCCAAGCGAATCGAGTCAGCCTGACCTGTCAAGCCACCGCCTTCGACTTTTACCAAAATGTCATACTCATTTTCCAGACCCAAAGTTTCCAGAGGGGCCTTAGCCAGAGCCAAATAAGTAGGGTTGAATTGCAGGTACAAATCCCCCTCTTTACCATTGACAGTCAGTATGCCAGTGCCGGGAACCAAGCGCACCCGCGCTACGGAACGCTTGCGGCGGCCGGTACCCCAGTACACAGCGCGACCGGATGTATCTGTTGCTTGCATTACTCATTTCCTCCCGGAATCGTTTGAACAATTAATTCTTCTGGTTTTTGAGCTTGGTGCGGGTGGTTGGGGCCAGCGTACACCTTCAGTTTAGTAAACAGTTGTCTGCCCAGAGAAGTGTGAGGCAGCATTCCCCGTATAGCTTCTTCGACGATTCTTTCGGGCAAACGTGCTTGCAATTTGGCAAAAGTTTCTGTTTTCATGCCGCCGGGTCTTCCAGAATGGCGACGGTAGATTTTCTGGGTGCGTTTTTTGCCAGTAACAGCGATTTTGTCCGCATTGATGACAATTACGAAGTCACCGGTGTCCATAGAAGGAGTGTAAGTCGGTTTGTGTTTCCCCCGGAGGTACATGGCAACTTCAGTTGCCAGACGGCCCAGCCGCTGGTCAGCGGCATCGACCACGTACCACTTGTGCTCTAGGGAGTCTTGAGTAGGGACGTAAGTTTTGTTCATTGTTTGTTGTTAGTTGTCTGTTAACTGTTAACTGTTGTTAGGTGTCAGTTGTCAGTTGTCAGTTGTCAGTTTTTAATTGTTAGTTGTCCTTAGTTTTTTATTAGTAGTTACCTAATGACTAATGACTAATGACTCATGACTCATGACTAATTTTGGCTGAGTGTCGTACCAGACCTCTGGGGGAAAGGGAAATTCTGAATAGCCAACGCGCAACAGGCACAAACCTTGAGCGGGAGCGGCGTATTTTACCATTTCTCGGCGTTCGTTGACCCAGATATCTGTGAAATTGTCGATCGGCCTTTCCCCGCGACCCACCTGCACCAGCAACCCCACCAGCAGCCGCATCATCCCGTACAGAAACCCGCTCGCCTGAACCTCAATATAGATAAGAGGCCCAGAACGCTGACACTCGGCCGCTTGCACGTCCACCCAGGAATGGGGGCGGGCAGACCCCGCGCGGTGGAAAGCAGCCAGGTGATGCCGCCCGATTAGCGGTGTCAATGCTGTCTGAATCAAAGATTCATCCACAGGGGCGTGATAGCAGTGCCAAGCAAAAGGACGCACAAACAAATTAGGGGTCGGGTCTGTATAAAGGGTGTAGCGATAGCGCCGCCAACTGGCTGAGAACCGAGCGTGCCAGGTAGGTTCCACCTTTGCCGAAGCTCGAATTAAAATATCTTTTGCCAGTCGAGAGTTGAGAACGCTTGCCCAGCGGTGAGCCGGAATTGGGCCGTGGGCGTCAAAATGGGCTACTTGAGCAGCGGCGTGAACTCCCGCATCGGTTCTCCCGGCAGCGTGCAGCGTTACCGGGCGTTCCAGAACAGTCGATATTGCTGTTTCAATTTCTTCTTGTACTGTACGCTGGTTCGGCTGTCGCTGCCAACCGTGAAAGTTAGTGCCGAGGTATTGGATCACCAGAGCAACGCGCTGTATCGATTGGGGATTTTCGATTGGGGATTTTCGATTGTCAGTCATAAATCACAAATCTCCAACCCAAAATTGAATTAAACCAGTTCAACGATCGCCATTTCGGAATTGTCTCCTTGACGGGGGACTGTTCGTACTACGCGGGTGTAGCCCCCGTTGCGCGAGCCGTACCGTTCTTGTGCCGCCTCAAACAAGGCGTGTACTAACTGTTTATCGTAGATATAGCCCATAGCTTGGCGGCGAGAGGCCAAGGAGCCATCTTTGGCCAGGGTAATCATCCTGTCCGCCTCTGAGCGCAGCGCTTTGGCGCGGGCGAGAGTGGTAGTGATTTTACCGTGGCGGATTAATTCGGTGGTCAGCGAGCGCAGTAGGGCGCGGCGCTGGTCAGCCGGTTTGCTGAGTTGGGGAACGCGACAGCGGTGACGCATGGCAGTTGGTAATTGGTAATTGGTAATTGGGCGCCGGGATAGTCCGCGAGTTTTGAGCGGTGAATTCTTTAACTTAAAAACTCACCTACTTAAAATTCAGAACTTTTTTACCCGTTACCCGTTGATTAACTTTTAGCTGATTTTTCCTGTGGCAAGGTAATGCCCAAGCGTTTTTGTAAAGCTTCAATCACTTCTTCTGCGGACTTCTGCCCGAAATTCTTGATCTCGAGCAAGTCTTCTTGGGTATAATCCAATAAGTCTGCGACTGAGTTGATCTGAGCCCGCTTGAGACAGTTGTAAGCCCGGACGGACAACTGCAATTCTTCGATCGGAATTTGGCTCGTAGGATCGGCCTCACCTGGATACTCTGGTTTGAGAGAATCTTGGGTGATGTCTTTGAGAGGTGCAAATAAATCTACCAGGATGTTGGCCGATTGACTCAGAGCTTCTTGAGGAGTCACGCTGCCATCAGTCCAGATTTCCATAATCAGCCGGTCTTTCTCGACAGTGCCGCCTACCCGAGCATCTTCAACGCTGTAGTTGACTCTGCGAATCGGCATAAAGATGGCGTCAATTTGGAGAAAATCCAAAGCCGACCCATCATCGCGACTGCGGTCTACTGCTCGGTATCCGATGCCTTTTTCAATTCTGAATTCCATTTCCAGAACTGAGCCGGGCGAGAGAGTTGCAATGTACTGGGATCGATCGATCAATTCGACCTCTGAGGGCAAATCGAAGCGATCGGCCGTAACTGTGACAGGCCCCTCAATCCGCAACCTGCCGATTTGCGGCTGCTGAGAATGAGTTTTGAGGACGACCTCTTTCATGTTCAGGAGAATTTCTAGAACATCCTCACGTACCCCTTCGATCGTGGCAAACTCGTGATTGACGCCCGCGATTCGGACTGAAGTTACTGCTGTTCCTTCCAAATTAGAAAGCAGAACTCGCCTGAGCGCATTCCCAACAGTTGTTCCCTGACCGCGATCGAGCGGTTCCAGGACAAATTTTCCGTACTGACTGCGGTCTTTGTCAGTGTTAGACTCTATACATTCAATTTGAAACTGCGCCACGGAGTGACCTCCCTTTTCCACTTTGGATTTTTGATTTTGGATTTTAGATTGCAGAGCATACCCCTGAATGGATTTCGGATTTTGGATGGACGGGGCAACAGTTAGAACCATTAATTTTTGACTTTAAGCAGTTAGCCATTATCCAAAATCTAAAATCTCAAATCTCAAATCGTTTTAGACTCTACGCCGCTTGGGAGGGCGACAGCCGTTGTGAGGAATTGGGGTAACATCTCTAATCAGGGTGATTTCCAGTCCCGCCCCTTGCAGCGCCCGGATTGCAGTTTCTCTACCTGCTCCAGGCCCGCTCACCATTACTTCTATTTGGCGCATTCCTTGGTCGTTGGCTCTGCGGGCAGCACTTTCGGCTGCTGTTTGAGCTGCAAAGGGAGTTCCCTTCTTAGCTCCTTTAAAACCGCTGGAACCTGCCGATGCCCAGGATATCACTTCGCCGTTGAGGTCGGTAATAGTTACAATCGTGTTGTTAAAGGTAGACTGGATGTAGCCTACCCCATTGGGTACATTCCGTTTCTGCTTTTTTGCACCAGATTTCTTGCCTGTTTGTTGTCGCGCCATATTAGTCTCTTTAACGTTTCTCTCAACTAATGTCCCGAAGCGCTAGGAGCCAGCAGCCCCCAGCGTATTTTTCCAAAAAAGATGTTACTTCTTGGAAGGTGCCTTTTTCTTTCCCGCAACTGTTCGGCGGACGCCACGACGGGTTCTGGCGTTGGTACGGGTTCGTTGTCCCCGCACCGGCAGACCCAAACGGTGACGCCGACCGCGATAAGTTCCGATGTCCATCAGGCGCTTGATGTTCATTGACTCCCAGCGCCGGAGGTCTCCTTCGATTTGGTATGTGGTTTCTACATGAGCCCGCAGAGCTGTCACGTCGGCCTCTGTTAAATCCTTGACGCGAGTGTCAGGATTTACGCCTGTTGCAGCGATAATTTTTTGGGCCCGCGACAAGCCTATTCCGTAAATGTATGTCAGACCTATTTCGACGCGCTTATCGCGTGGAAGGTCTACCCCGGCAATCCGTGCCACACTTTTTCTCTCCCTAGTTTTCCTGTTTGGCTACAATGTTAAATTAGGATGCACCTGCGTGCATTGCCCAATCTTCGTTTTTTCTAACCTTGGCGCTGTTTGTGTTTCGGGTTAGTGCATATCACCATCACTCGACCGCGACGGCGGATGACGCGACATTTCTCACAAATTTTTTTGACAGATGCTCGAACTTTCATCTTTCTTCCTGCCTGGAGAACCCCGCTCTACCGGAGAGCAGGCACGCTGGGACTGCCCGTAGAGCGGTGGGAGGAGAGGCTGGGCAAGGTGTAGGCCTCTCCTCGATTAAATTGTATAAAGTGCGGGTTGTTTCATGAAGGAGCCCGCTTGCACCCACTCCCATTGCTGGGGTAAAGTTCGCCTGCGCCAGAGTGTTGGCGAGCGATACTTTTACGGCGTAGCAATGACTTAACCCGGTACACCGGTGGGTTGTTGACGCCCTTCTCGGCAACACTACAAACGTAGCATTATAGCATAAATTTGACTCTTTTTACCAAATTCTCTCTAATTAAACTTAGAATTAGTTTTTAGAAAGTTTTATCTAAGCCTATTTTTTCCGAAGGCGATAAGTAATCCTGCCTTTGGTCAAGTCGTAGGGAGTCAATTCGACTTTGACGCGATCGCCAGGCAGAATTTTGATGTAGTTGCGGCGGATCTTGCCGGAAATGTGAGCCAGCACGTTAAACCCATTATCTAGATCAACGCGAAACATCGCATTCGGCAGGGATTCCGTCACTGTCCCTTCCATTTCAATTAAATCTTGCTTAGACAATTTGGTATTTACCTCAACTCTACATTTGATTAACTAGGAGTGTCCCGCTGCGCAGCCTCAAAACCTATTTACTGGTAGGCGTCAAACCGGAACGGGGGCAAGAATTCGGGCGACTCGATCGACTTCTTGACTCAACCAACCGCTCGCTTTAGCTTTACTTGAGTAAAGTTGTGGCAATTAGTATCGAGTTCAATCCGGAAACTAGCAACCCTCACAAAACCTGATAGCACAAAAAGCTCCTAGTTAACATATCTTAGCAAAAGCTTGTGAGTAACAAGCTGTATTGAGAGGGTTCAAGAGTCGCCCGAGAGAGCTTGTTGCAGTTCTGCGGTGACTAATTCCATCGCTCGATCGCCATCAACCACAACTAACTGTTCGCGGTTTCTGTAAAACTCAATTAAAGGTTCAGTTTGCTCGCGATAAACTTGCAATCGGCGGCGGATCGTTTCCTCATTGTCATCCTGGCGACCTCGCGACAACAGGCGAGCCACCAAAATATTGTCAGGAACGTCCAAATTGACAGCTCTGAGATCGCAGTCCTTTCCCGACGAACTTCCCCCACCGCCAACATCGCAGAGCAGTTTGTCAAAAAACGCTGCCTGTGGGACTGTGCGGGGAAAGCCATCCAGAATCCAGCCAGCAGTAGCATCTGGTTGATTCATGCGTTCTTGCACGATATCCATCAATAACTCGTCAGGAACCAACTCTCCCTTATCCATGTAAGATTGTGCTTTTTGACCCAAGTCAGTTTTGGCAACTACGCAGGCGCGCAGGATGTCACCGGTAGAAATGTGGGGTATTTTCCAGAGAGCTGCTAAAAGCTGAGCCTGAGTTCCCTTTCCTGCCCCTGGAGGACCCATAAAAATCAAGTGCATTGCGATTACTTCACCATTCCTTCATATCGCTGGGAGATGACGTAAGTTTGAATTTGCTTAGCAGTTTCGATCGCGACACCTACTAAAATCAGTAGGGAAGTTGCGCCAAAACCTCTAAAAGTTTGCACTCCGATCGCGCTTTCTACAGCAGTTGGTACAATAGCCACCAGACCGAGAAATATCGCTCCCAAGAAAGTCAAACGGTTCAAAACCTTCTCCACATAATCGCTGGTTTTCTGACCCGGACGAATTCCAGGAATGCTGGCGCCCATTTTCTTCAAGTTCTGAGACATATCTACGGGGTTGACAATCAACGAAGCGTAGAAATAGCTGAAGAACAGAATCAAAGTCAGATAAAACAGCGCGTAAGCCCAAGGCGCCGGCCCGTTCGGACTCAAAACATTAGCAACTTGAACCAAAAACGGGTTATTGAGAGACTGAGCGAGGAAAGAAGGCACAATCAACACCGAAGATGCAAAAATAATCGGCATCACTCCGCCTTGATTCAAGCGCAGGGGCAGATAGCTCCGGCTCTCCCGATAAACTTTGCGGCCAACTTGGCGGCGGGCCGAAATAATCGGAATGCGGCGAGTACCTTCCTGAACAAAAACAATCCCGACAATCGTCACCAAAAAGACCAGCAGCAGAACGACTACACGGCCGACAACTTGCGTGTCCCCACTTTGAGCCAATTCAAAAGTTTGTCCCAAAGAACGCGGCAAAACCGACACAATGTTGATAAATATCAGCAGCGAAGCTCCGTTCCCGATGCCGCGCTCCGTCACCAATTCCGACACCCACATGACAAACATCGACCCTGCCGTCAGGGCCAAAGCAGTTTGTGCTATGAATAAAGGCGCCGGAGCTTGAGCAAAAGGGCTGACCCAAATCGCAATGCCAACACTTTGCAGAATTGCCCATCCCAAAGAAACATAGCGAGTAATTTGAGAAATCTTGCGCCGCCCTGCTTCCCCTTCATTTTTCTGCAAGTCTTCTAAACTTGGCAGAGCCGCAGTTAGAAGTTGCACAATAATTGAAGCATTAATGTAGGGCAAAATCCCCAGCGCGAAAATCCCCAAAGCTGACAAGCCACCTCCTGAGAACAAATCCAAAAAGCCAATTAAAGGGCTATTTTCGACGTTTTGGGCAAAGGCGACTCGATCGATACCGGGGACTGGCAAGTGGACACCCAGGCGCACTAAAATCAATAAGCCAATGGTTACGAGTATGCGGCCTCGCAAACCAGCAGCTTGAGCCATCTGCATGAATGTCTCTTGTGCAGTTGGCGCTTTCTCTCTACTAACGTCCATAGTTACGATTTTGGATTTTAGATTTGGGATTTTCGACTAAATCATTTTCTGATAGCAAGGTTGAGGATTTGAGATTTGGACATACTCTCAAACCTCAAATCTTCACGCAACTAATTCGCAACTTCCGCCGGCGGCTTCAATTTTGGTGCGAGCACCTGCGGTAAAAGCCGAGGCGCGCACTTGCAGAGGCACATTTAGTTCGCCATCTCCTAAGATTTTCAGCGGCCCGTCGTCTGTGGTGACAATTTTTGCTTGAATCAAAGAGGTGAGAGTAACTTCTGTGTTTGCTGGCAGGGATGCTAATTTACTTACATTAATGGTAGTGTACTCTTTGCGGTTCACTAAAGGGAAGCTTTTCAGCTTGGGCAGGCGGCGGTAAAGAGGATTTTGACCACCTTCAAAACCGGGTCTAGTGCCGCTACCGGCTCTAGATTTTTGACCGCGCATCCCTTTGCCGGAGCTCGCGCCTTGACCGGCAGAAATACCTCTGCCCAAGCGTCGGGGGCGCTTTTGGGAGCCTGCTTTGGGTCGGGCGTCTTGCAATCTCATAGTTTTAGTAATTGGTAATTGGTAATTGGTATTTAGAGAGCGGGTGCCGAGTAGTTTTGAGTGCGTGAGTTTTGAGTTTCAGATTTTTTTTCTCAACGCAAGCACTTAACACTCAAAACTTACAGTTTCCCATTCTCGCGTGCCCTAACCGTAGAGGTTTTCTACTGGAATTCCGCGCTCTTGAGCAACTTCGGACAAGGTGCGGAGGGTCGAGAGGGCGTTGACTGCGGCTCGGGCGTTGTTTAAGGGATTTCCAGAACCTAGCTGTTTGGCTAAGATATTGCGGACTCCTGCTAGTTCGAGAACAGTTCGCACTGCTCCCCCTGCAATTACCCCGGTTCCCGGAGCGGCCGGCCGCATCATCACTTTAGCTCCGCCACCGTCACCGTTGATGGGGTGAGGGATGGAGTTAGATTTGGTGAGGGGGACTTCAATTAGGTGCTTTTTGCCGTCAGCGACGCCTTTTTTAACGGCACCGATTACGTCGCTAGCTTTGCCGACTCCTACTCCAACTTGACCGCGTTCGTTGCCGATAATGACTATGGCGCGGAAGCTAAGTTTTTTACCGCCTTTAACTACTTTAGTAACGCGCCGGATCTGAACGACCCGCTCTTGCCATTCGGATTCTTTTTCGCGCGTTTTATTATTGCTGCTTTTTTTCTTGTTGCGCTGTTCTTTTTGTTCTGCCATAGTTTTGTCCTGTGGGAATTAGTAATTGGTGAAAGGCGATCGGTAAGTGGTAATTGTTTGAGTAAAAAGTAAAAATAGAAGAAATCTGGATTTTGCCTTTTAACTTTCAACTTTTGACTTTTTACTTTTTAATTACTCATTACCCGCTACCCATTACCCCCTCTAGAAGTCTAACCCCGCTTCGCGAGCTGCTTCTGCGAGGGCTTTAACACGACCGTGATAGAGGTTGCCCCCCCGATCGAATACGACTTTGACTATGCCAGCGCTGGAACAGCGTTTGGCAATCAACTGACCGACTTGCACGCTCGCGGAGCAGTTGCCGCCAGAACTGAGAGTTGACTTCAATTCGGGATCGAGGGTTGACGCGGCGGCCAAAGTGTGCTGGGCGGTGTCGTCGATTACTTGAGCGTAGATGTGCTGCTCTGATCGAAATACCGCTAGTCTGGGACGTTCGGAGGTGCCGAACACCTTGCGCCGAACACGGCGGTGTCTGCGCTGGACTGATTCTTTGCGAGTAAGCTTCATTGTTACTTCTTACCTGTTTTGCCTGTTTTACCAGCTTTGCGCCGGACCACTTCGCCGCTGTAGCGAATGCCTTTGCCCTTATAGACTTCGGGCGGACGCACCGCGCGGATGCGGGCTGCTGTATTGCCTACGAGTTCTTTGTCAATGCCGGAGACAATGACGTTGGTGTTGCCTTCAACTGCCATTGTGATGCCTTCTGGAGGGGGCATTTCAACGGGTTTGCTGTAACCGACGTTTAAAATCAGGTTCCGTCCTTGAACCTGTGCCCGATAACCTGTGCCGATAATTTCGAGGCGCCGCTGAAAACCTTGGGATACACCTTCGACCATATTGGCGACTAGGGTGCGGCACAAGCCGTGCAGTTGTCTGGCGACGCGAGATTCGTCTCGGCGGGTAACGAGTAAAGTCTCGCCTTCGAGCCCCATGACGATTTCGGCTGGGATAACTCGGGAAAGTTCACCTTTAGGGCCTTTGACGGCTACTTTTTGACCGTCTAGGGTGATGGTGACTTTATTGGGAATGCTAATCGGACGCTTGCCAATTCGCGACATACTTTTTTGTCCTTTGTTTTTAGTTATTAGTCCTTGATTATTAGTCTTTAGTTATTAGTCCTTAGTGATTGATTTTGGAGTCTGTTGCCAACGACCAGCGACTAATGACTAATGACTAATGACTACCAAACATAACAAAGCACTTCACCGCCCAAACCTTGGCGTCGAGCTTCTCTATCGGTCATAATGCCGCTGGAGGTGGAAATAATGGCTATGCCAATTCCGCCTAACACTCTGGGCAATTCTTTACGGTTCGAGTAAACGCGCAGTCCTGGTTTGCTGACTCGCTTAAGTGCCGTGATAATGGGCTTGCGAGTTTTACCTTTGTACTTTAGAGAAAGCACTAAATGTCGGTTGATCCCTTCTGCTTCTGCTTCTTCAAATTCGCCGATAAAGCCTTCACTTTTGAGGACTTGGGCGATGCTGCGGGTCATTTTTGTAGCTGGAATTTGCGTTGTTTGGTGACGCGCCATGCAAGAATTGCGAATGCGCGTCAACATATCTGCTATGGTATCGTTAGCTGCCATCTTTTGCTTCTTACTCTAGTGCTTAGTTGTCCCGGAACGGCATTCCCATTTCTTTAAGCAAGGCGCGTCCTTCTTCGTCGGTGTTTGCTGTGGTGATAATTGAAATGTCCATGCCTCGAATTTGATCGATGCGGTCATATTCTATTTCTGGAAAAATTAGCTGTTCTCTCAGACCCAAGCTGTAGTTGCCGCGCCCGTCGAAGCTTTTGGGGCTGATGCCGCGGAAGTCGCGGATGCGGGGGAGTGCGAGGTTGATCAGCCGATCGAGAAAATCGTACATCCGATCGCCGCGCAGCGTCACCATAACGCCGACGGGTACTCCTTTGCGGATTTTGAAGCCTGCGATCGCTTTTTTCGCCCGCGTCACCACCGGTTTTTGCCCGGTGATGATGCCAATTTCGTTGATCGACGAATCCAGTGCCTTAGCGTTTTGAGATGCTTCTCCCAAACCGCGGTTCACTGTGACTTTGACGAGTTTGGGAACCTGATGGATATTAGTATATTTAAACTGATCCATCAGTGTGGGAACGATTTTTCCTTGATAAAGAACCTTGAGTTTGTCCGGCATAGTTTTTGTGTTTCGTTAACTGTCCCTGGGCTTGGTCAGGGAATTTGTCGCTTGTCAGTCTCACCGATGTTTGTTATTAGTTGAAAACTCACTTGTCAGAAGGCGGACTAATGACTAATGACTGATAACCAATCACTATTGATCGATGATTTCTCCAGTTTTTTTGAGCTGTCGCAGTTTCCGACCGTCTTCGCTAAATGTATAGCAAACGCGGCTAGCTATTTTCTCTTTTTCGGAATAGTGCATGACATTTGAGCTGTGAATGGGAGCCTCAAACGTGAGTATTTTCCCGGACTCTCCCTCTTGCTGGGGCTTGACGTGCTTGGTTCTGATGTTTACACCTTTAACAATTACTTTGCTGACTTTAGGATATGTCTTTAAGATTTCTCCGACTTTTCCTTTCTCTTTGCCAGTAATTATTTGCACGGTGTCGCCTGCTTTGACGTGCATTCGGTAGCGCTGCGATTCGCTAGTTGGTTTACCCTTTTTTCCGTACATTTTAAAGTACCTCCGGGGCTAAGGAAACGATTTTAGTAAAGTTTTTGTCGCGCAATTCGCGGGCGACGGGGCCGAAGACGCGAGTGCCTTTGGGGTTGCCGTCTACGTTGATAATAACGGCGGCGTTATCGTCAAAACGAATGCTCATGCCACTGTCGCGGCGCAGGCCTTTGCGGGTTCTGACAATGACGGCCCGGACGACATCTGATTTTTTGACGGCCATATTGGGGATGGCGTCTTTGACGACGGCAATGATGACATCGCCGACTCCGCCGTAGCGACGGTTGCCGCCTCCCAATACGCGGATGCACATCAGTTTGCGGGCTCCGCTATTGTCGGCGACATTGAGGTATGTCTGGGGTTGAATCATGGTGATTGTTGAGTGTTAACTGTTGACTGTTAACTGTTGACTGTTGACTGTTGACTGCTAGTTGATTGTTAATTTTCGATGGGGCGAGCGCGATGTCGCAATTAACTGTTAGCCGTTTTTCGTCCCGAAAATCTCAGCAACCGTCCAACGTTTGGTTTTGCTCAGTGGGCGAGTTTCAGTGATGCGGACGCGATCGCCCGATTTGCACTGATTTTCTTCGTCGTGAGCCTTGTACCGCTTGGTGCGGACTACGATTTTGCCGTATTTGGTGTGGGAGGAGCGGTTTTCGATTGCTACCACGACGGTTTTATCCATCTTGTCGCTGACTACTACGCCAACTCGTTCTTTAATTGCCATAGCTACCTATTTTTGTTGTGCAATTGACTTTTTTTTAGCTACTGTGCGATCGTCGGCTCGGCTGCTTCTGACTCTTGGCTGACTGCTGCGGTTGGAGCAGGCTGTGCTAGCTGTTTAGATGCCGCTAATTTTTCTGCAGCTTCTTTCTCAGCAACGATTTGGCGCTCGCGTTCAACTGTCATCAATTGAGCTAGCCGGTGTTTGGCGTGCTTGAACAGGTGAGGCTTTTCCATGCGGCCGGTAGCTTGCTGGAGCCGCAATTCCATTAGTTGGCGCTTGACGGCTAAAATTTGCTCTGCTACTGCAGCATCGCTTAATTCTCTAGCTTCTTTAATCTTGGTCAAAGACATAATTGTGTGCTTTCTCGTTAGCGAGCGGTATGACAGAAGACAGAATTGTCTCTTAGGGTGAAGGTCGAAGGAAAGAACAGTTATGAAGACCAGATTTTAAATTGCTGTAGCCGTTTAAAATCCTGACTAATACCCACCTAATTCTACCTTCGCTCTTACCTATGACTGGTCTTCTTCGCGACTGATGAACTTGGTTTTAATTGGTAATTTGAAAGATGCCAAACGCATTGCTTCGCGGGCAATTTCTTCAGTTACGCCACCAATTTCAAACATTACCCGGCCGGGTTTGACGACGGCAACCCAAAACTCTGGTGCGCCTTTACCAGAACCCATCCGGGTTTCTGCAGCACGCTGGGTGACTGGTTTGTCGGGAAAAATGCGAATCCAGATTTTGCCGCCCCGGCGGATATAGCGGGTCATGGCTCGGCGTCCGGCTTCTATTTGGCGGGAAGTGATCCAGGCGGGTTCGACAGCTTGTAGCGCGAAGTCGCCAAAGCTAACTGTGTTGCCGCGGGTGGCAATACCGCTCATTCGCCCGCGCTGTTGTTTGCGAAATTTGGTTCTTTTAGGGCTTAACATGGCTTTGGGAGTTGGGTAATTGGTAATTGGTAATTGGTAATTGGTGATTGCTAATTGCTAATTGGTTTGGAACAACTCACACTTAACAAATGACAACTAACAGTTAACAATTAGCTAGCCTTCGTTCGATCTATCTTCAAAGTTCTGGCGGCGGCGCTTTTGTTTGGTGCGGGGCACTGCTGCATTTGGTGCAGCCTCCTGTTCCTGTCCGGGAATAATTTCGCCTTTGAAAACCCAAACTTTAATGCCAAGAATACCGTAGATGGTTTGAGCAGTGCAGTAGGAGTAGTCGATGTCGGCCCGCAGCGTGTGCAACGGGACTCTTCCTTCCCGCGTCCATTCGGTACGCGCGATTTCTGCGCCATTGAGGCGTCCGCTGACTTGAATTTTGATGCCTTGGATGCCGACTTTTTGAGCGCGGGTGATTGCTTGGCGGACGACTCGGCGGAAGGATACGCGCCGTTCTAGTTGCTGAGCAATGTATTCCGCGATCAGTGTGGCATCGGCGTCTACTCGCTGGACTTCGACGACGTTGATGCGGATTTGGCGGTTACTACCGAGTTGCTGCTGCAAACCGACGCGCAAGGTTTCGATGCCTGCTCCGCCGCGACCTACGACAACGCCTGGTCTGGCGGTGAACACTTCTAGGTCGATTTGATCGGCTTTCCGCTCAATTTTGACCGAGGAAATGCCCGCATTGCTGAGGGTTTTACGAACGTACTTGCGAATTTTATAGTCTTCTTGCAAGAGTTCTGGATAGTTTTTGGGATCAGCAAACCAGCGAGAGCGGTGCTCTTGGGTAATGCCGAGGCGAAAACCAATTGGATGTATTTTTTGGCCCATAATAGTTGATGAGTTAATTGGTATTTGGTAATTGGTAAATGGTAATTGGTAATTGGTGATTACCAATTTTTTTCAACTTTAAGCTGTTTATTACCTATTACGTTTTTCCCTGGTTTAGTTTTCTACGAGCGGAGCTACTACTACGGTAATGTGACAGGTTGGCTTGCGGATTTGGTAGGCGCGACCTTGAGCGCGGGGTCTAAAGCGTTTGAGGACTGGGCCTTGGTCTGCGTAAGCTTGAGAAACTACTAGCTTGGATTTATCCAATCCTGCGTTGTGTTCTGCGTTGGCTACTGCCGATCGCAAAACTTTGACGATTGGTTCGCAGGCGCGGTAGGGCATGAATTCGAGTAAAATCAGCGCTTCTTGGTAGCTTTTGCCGCGAATTTGGTCGAGGACTCGGCGCACTTTGAAGGGGGATGTCCGGATATAACGGGCGATCGCCTTAATTTCGGATGTGGTATCTATAACCATTTCGATTTGGGTAATTGGTAATTGGTAATTGGGAAAAAGGTAATTGGTAATTGGGAAAAAGTTGAGCCTACTACCTATTACCTATCACCTAATTCGGCTATCTTTTTGCCTTTTTATCACCACTTTTAGCGTGACCTCTAAAGGTACGAGTGGGGGAAAATTCTCCGAGTTTGTGACCTACCATTTGGTCTGTCAGGTAGACGGGTACGTGCTGTCTGCCGTTGTGAACGGCGATCGTGTGACCTACCATTTGGGGCAGGATTGTGGAAGAGCGCGACCAAGTTTTAATTACTTGTTTTTGGCCTGCGGCGTTGAGTTTTTCGATTTTTGTCATCAGAGCATCTGCGACAAACGGGCCTTTTTTTAGCGATCGAGACATGATTTTTTTAGTGATTCAGGAGTCATGAGTCAACATTCAGCATTCAGCAGTCAGCAGTCCTCAGCCATTAGTTAGCAGTTAACAACGGCAGACTGAAGACTGCTGACTGATGACTAACTTTGTCTGCCGCCCTTGCCACGCTTGGAAGATTTGCGGCGGCGGCGGACGATTAAAGCGTCGCTGCGTTTGTTTTTGCGTCGGGTTTTTGCACCCAATGCTGGTTTACCCCAAGGAGTGACAGGCCCCGGACGTCCGATGGGAGCTCTGCCTTCGCCACCGCCGTGCGGGTGGTCTACCGGGTTCATGACGCTACCGCGAACGGTGGGTCTGCGACCTTTCCAGCGGGTGCGACCTGCTTTGCCGAGGCTGAGGTTTCTGGCGTCTGTGTTGCCGACTTGACCGATAGTGGCGTAGCAGTCGGCGCGGACTTTGCGCTGTTCACCGGATGGCAGTTTGAGGGTAACGTAGCTACCTTCTTTTGCCATTAGCTGAGCGCTGGAGCCGGCGGAGCGAACGATTTGTCCACCTTTTCCGGGTACTAGCTCGACGTTGTGGATGCTCGTACCGAGGGGAATGTTCTTCAGGGGGAGGGCGTTGCCGATTTCGATCGGCGCGTCTGGGCCTGAGACAATTACTGTACCGACGTTTAAGTTAAGCGGGTGCAGGATGTACCGTTTTTCGCCGTCTTTGTAGAACAGGAGGGCGATGCGGGCGTTGCGATTGGGGTCATATTCGATCGCCTTGACGGTAGCGGGAATGCTGTGTTTGTCGCGGCGGAAGTCGATGTCTCTATACAGCCGTTTGTGACCGCCTCCCCGGTGGCGACAGGTGATGACGCCTCGGTTGTTGCGGCCTTGTTTGGTGTGCTTGTTGCTGGTTAGAGACTTTTCTGGTTCTGATCTGGTAATTTCAGCGAAGTCCGAGACGGTCTGTTCCCGGGTGCTGGAGGTATAAGGTCGGTAAGAACGGATGCCCATAATCGATTTTAGATTTTAGATTTTAGATTTGGGATGCAAGGACTTGGCGGTTTTGGATTTTAGATTTGCGATTATCAGTTAACTTGCTAGCTTTCTGGGTTTGGTATTTTCACCAGTTAACCGCAATCTAAAATCTAAAATCTAAAATCCAAAATTGGCTAAACTTCTGGGAATAGGAGTTTGCGGATCGAGTCTCCGTCGGTCAGAGTTACGGTTGCTCGCTTGTAACAAGGTTTAAAGCCGACGAATTTGCCAACTCGACGCTTTTTGCGCGGCGGGTTTTGGGTGTTGACGCCGATGACTTTAACCTTAAATAGTTCTTCGATTGCAGCTTTGATTTGAGGCTTCGTCGCTTTGGGGGCTACGTCGAATGTGAATTGATTTAATTCCATCATTCGGGTAGCTTTCTCGGTGAGAATCGGACGCTGGATCAAATCTGCGTAGTCGCGGGGGTCGATTTTACTCACCGTAAATCTCCTGAATTTTAGCTATGGCTGTAGATGTGACGATAATTTTGTCAGCCGCGAGAACGTCGTAAACATTCAGGGAAGTTGCCAAGATGACGTTTACTAATTCGATATTGCGTCCTGATAAGTAGACGTTTGGTTGCGGTTCTGGCAAGATTAACAGAACTTTTGTATCGGGTTCGATGCCCCAGCGGGATATCGCACTCAGCAATTCTTTGCTTTTGGGTCTCGGAAATTGCTCTGCAAATTCTTCAACCACAATGATGTCTTCGGTGCGACTTTGGAATGCTGTCCGCAAAGCGAGACGGCGTTCCTTTTTGTTCATTTTGACTTCAAAGTCTCTCGGTTTTGGTCCGAAGATGACACCGCCGCCCCGCCACAGCGGAGAACGGATTGAACCTGCTCTGGCTCGACCCGTGCCTTTTTGACGCCAGGGTTTACGGCCACCGCCTCTGACTTCCGATCGAGTTTTGGTACAAGCATTTCCTTGACGGGCGTTATTCAGTTGCCGCGTCAATGCTCTGTGAACGATGTGAGAAGCATTTTCTTCTTTGGCTACGCGCAGTTCTAAAGTTGTTTCCCCAACTTCTTCGCCTTGCCAATTTCGGACTACACAATTAACCATATCTTTTGTCCTTTGTCTGTTGTTAGTTGTCTGTTGTTAGTTGTCTGTTGTCTGTTGTCTGTCGTCTGTTGTCTGTTCTCAGGTCTTAGTTTTCAGCTCTTAGTTTTCAGCTTTGAGTTCTTAGTTATTGCTTGCTACTAATGGCCAACCACTATCTACTGACTGCTGACTACTGACTAATGACTACTGACTAACGTCCTACTTTTTTCTCAGGCACAACATTGACTAAGGCGCCAGCTTTGCCGGGAACTGCTCCCTTAATTAGCAGCAAATTCTGCTCTGTATCCACCCGGACAATTGTTAGTTTGCGGACGGTGACTTGAACGTTGCCCATGCGTCCCGCCATTCTTTTCCCGGGATAAACGCGACCGGGAGTAGTTCCAGGTCCGATCGATCCAGGCTCGCGGTGGTTCTTGGAACCGTGAGACATGGGGCCTCGTTTAAAGTTGTGGCGCTTTTGAAAACCTGCAAAACCTTTACCGATGCTGGTACCGATGACATCTACTATTTGTCCCGGTGTAAAGGTATCTGCTTTTAGTTGTTGACCTAATTCAAATGAACTGGTGTCTTCCAAGCGGTATTCCTGCAAGTGGCGCAGTGGATTCGCCCCCGACTTGGCAAGGTGTCCTAGTTCTGGCTTGTTGAGAGCCTTTGGTTTGACTTCGTTGTATCCAAGTTGAACGGCACCGTAGCCGTCAGTTTGTTTTGTTTTGATTTGAGTTACTGTACAAGGCCCTGCTTGTATGACGGTGACAGGGATTGCTCTCCCTTGGTCGTCAAACACTTGAGTCATGCCTAGTTTAGTGCCAAGAATGCCTACAGACACGGATTTTTTTCCTTTTATTTACGCAAGAGGTTTCGGATTGCGAAATTTACGTCAATCCGCTTGCTCTTGTGCAGAAACATTTATTTCAGTGTTCCTGCAATTAACTGTTATCAACCAACAGCCTTCCTCTGTGTTTAAAATTTGAGTTTTAAATTTGGGAGCGAGCTTGTGGAAGTCTTGCAAGGGTTGAGATTCGCGGCTTTTTACCGACTCTATCTCCGAGTTTTGTCTCGGTCTTGCTTGTTTGTGCCAGGACTTGAGCAGCAAACTACTCAGTATCCTTTACGGCGACAATTCACAATAGTACATGAAGTGTTTGCCGTTTGTCAAGGCCGGGATGAGAATTTTTCGGCTCAACTTTAGGATTTATAATATTTCCAGCTCGCAAGCAGCGATCGACCAAATTTTGATACAGCAGGAAACACAAATTTATGGGACTGATTACGACGGGATCTGATGTGATTCGGGATTTGGAAAAGTCGGGGTCGCTGGCCCTGTACGTTCCTTTAGAGGGAGGATTTGAGGGGCGCTACCTGCGGCGGCTGAGGGCTGCGGGTTACGGGGCGCACACGATCTCGGCGCGGGGTTTGGGTGATTTGGCGATGTATTTGACGGGGGTTCACGGGGTGCGGCCGCCGCATTTGGGCAAGAAAACTACTGGCAACGAAGCGGCCGTGGGTTATACGTGGTTCGTGCCGCCGATTTTGCAAACTCAATTAGACAATTTGCCGCCGAAAGCAAAAGGACTGGTGCTGTGGATTATTGAAGGGCACATTTTGTCGAATCAGGAGATTGAGTATTTGACTGTTTTGCCGACGTTAGAACCACGAGTTAAAATAGCAGTGGAGATGGGAGGCGATCGAGCTTTTAGCTGGAAGCCACTTAAAGACGCTTTAGTTGCAGCTTAAATTCCGCTATTTGCGATCGCAAATCAACTAAAAAAACGCAGCGAGCAACTAAAGCTCAACAGCTTCTGCTCGCTGGTTTTGATATTGTTGGGAAAAATTTAATTAATTAACAGGAAAAATCTTATGCTTCAGAACCGCGATTATACCATAATCATTGACAAAAGCGGCAGTATGTACACGAAAGACCAGATGGGCGGTAAAAGTCGCTGGGCGCTCATGCAAGAATCGACGATCGCATTGGCGAATAAATGTGAAGAACTCGATCCTGATGGCATAACAGTTTATTTGTTTTCCGGTCGCTTCAAGCGCTACGACAACGTAACATCCGCTAAAGTCGTGCAAATTTTCCAAGAAAACGAACCTTCGGGAACTACGAATTTAGGTGCAGTGCTGCAAGATGCTGTGAACAGTTTTTTTCAGCGCAAAGCATCCGGTAAGACCAAGCAAAATGGGGAAACAATATTAGTGGTGACCGACGGGGAACCTGACGATCGCAAAGAAGTGATGAAAACGATTATAGAGGCTTCGCGGAAGCTCGATCGAGATGAAGAGCTGGCGATTTCTTTCATTCAAGTAGGGAATGCGCCGGAAGCTACTAAGTTTCTCAAGATATTGGATGACGAACTGCAAAGCGCTGGGGCTAAATTCGATATCGTTGATACTGTCACGATGGAGGATATTGAAGGAATGACCCTGACGGAGGTATTGCTGAATGCAATAACTGATTGAGGAGGCGGGCGAAGTTCCCGTGATTATATTGGGGGCAGTTGACCCAGCAGGATTTTTTAGGGGGTTTAAGTTATGGAATCGATCGAGCGCCTGTTAGGTGAACTTAAGGCAGAGTATCAAGCATCTCAAAAAATTGCTGAGTTGAAAAGTCAGGCGCCGGCGCAAGCACAAGCGCCGTCAAATGCAACATTTAAAACATCAGATATAAATTTGTATGCTAGTCCTTTGGATCGGGATTTAGCTCAAATTAAGGCTGAGTACGAAGCGCAAAATAAAGCTCAGGAAGTCGCTTCACTGCAACCGCTTAAGGCTGAGCACGAAGCGCAAAATAAAGCTCAGGAAGTGGCTTCACCTGAACCGAGGCCAGCAGAAAAAGTCGCGAGACCGCAGTTGGATGTACAAACGCACAGACAGAAAGTTAGGCAAGCTCAGGTTTGGCTGAAAAAGTTGGATAAAAATTCCGATGAGGGATATTGGTTCGATCAGTTTGCTTTTAAGTATTCTTCGAGGATAGATGCCGCGATCGACTATTTGCAAGCTGTGAATGAGTTTGATTGATTGAACTACACGGTATTCACAATTTGTCAGGACGTTTTTTGGTTAACTGCCATCTCTATTTGTTGTAAAGGCACGGCAGTGCCGTGTCTTTACAAGACGTACAATAAATATCCTTTGTATCACGCGGGATTCAACATACGGCACTGCCGTATACCTACAAATTGCCAGCAAATAAATATCATTTATAGGAACACAGCACAGTTATTTCCTGTGGCTGCGACAACCACAGGGAGGATTTATCCTATACTAAATTTTTGGTCACAGATGTAGGATTCAACAAAAACAAAGCCGCCTTTTTTGCTGTATCTTCAGATAACTGAATTTGTTTTAACTCAACAATACCTTCACTGATAAAAGTATCTCTCAAAGCAGCTTTTTCTCCACTGTTAAAAGTTGTTTCGTAAAACACTTCTCGAATTCCAGCCGCAATGACTAATTTCAAACAATAGATGCAGGGTTCTAAGGTGACGTAAATACTAGCCCCAGCAGTAGATATACCGTGTTTGGCAGCTTTGGCGATCGCATTTGCTTCAGCGTGAACCGCCCTTGATGGCAAAGTTTTACTGGCGTCGCAACTACTCAAACCAGGATAGCAGAAGCCTTGAGTAGTACAGTGTGCCGAACCAGACGGCGAACCGTTGTAACCCGTTGCTAACACTTGCCTGTTTTTAGCTATCACTGCGCCTACAGGAAAAGCAAGACAAGTCGATCGAGTAGCGGCCAATTTTGCTAACATTAAGAAGTATTCGTCCCAAGTCGGTCTTTCTTCTTCTAAATTCATCGTCTATCCTGGATGTATTGCTTGCTCGTTTTCAGACACTCGGCAGCCTTCTGCAATTCTATTCCCAAATAACCAATATGCTCGCCTTTGATAGCCGGGGAAGCCGCACAAATTTCTCGCACTAACTTGAGAGGGTTTTTTCCAGAATAACAGGTGACAACTTCGCCGCTGCCCGGGGTGGTTTGCGTGACTACTATCTGATTGTCCGCTACTTCAACTAAAAAATTGCCTGCTGCATCGAAAAAGTCTCGATCTTCGCAGATTTTAGCATATTGGGTTTGAATTAGTCGATCGGCATTTTCAAAGGTATCGTCATACAAGTGAGCCGATTGACTCAGCGTTACCAACGGGCCCATTGTCAAATTATAATCGGAACGCCTCGCAATTTCATCTCGAATGTGCTGCTGCAAAGCCCGCAAACCCATTGCATTGGCCGGCCAAGCCGCAAACATATCGTTACTGCGGAGAGTTGCAGTTAGCGATATTTCACCATCCACCACTCGCACCCAAATATGATTTAAACAAGGACTGCCGCTGTGCTGGTGGTCTGAGGAACCGTCAGACCTTCTGTTAATATTTCCCCCGGCATCCCACAAACTAATTACAGCACTTGCCGCGTCAATTTCTTTAATTAGTTTGGCAATCACTTCTTCAATTTGATCGCGTCCAAACCACGACCGCATCCGCTGTGCGTAGGTATATTTAATGCCTTCGTTATACGGGGCATCTTCGAGCATTTGCGGTTTGTACTGTTCGAGGAAATCGCGGTCGATTGGTAAGTAATTCGGTTCAGGAAAATAAAACTCCGCAGGTTCATCTGTAATCACTGCCATTAAGTCGATTAATTCTTGCCATTGTCCGTCGTAACCAGTCGGCCGTAAGGTGCCAGTGGTCTTAATTCGGTGGATGATTTTTACCCAAGTTTCGGCGATAGTTTTGCCTTCGATTCTGTGTCCGTATTTCTGACCGGGGAGTACAGTCGGGACGATTTCGACTAGCGGAAAAGTTACGGGTTCTCCCCAAGGTTCAACAGATTCTTTTTGGGCAAAAGACTTGACAAAGGTCACTGTATCGGCTATATTTTTGGCTTCTTTCCATTCGATGGAATGACGCAATAGTTCTAGGGCTTCTGCTGCTATTTCAATATCGATGTAGCCAAATATTGCAGATTTAATTAGCCAGCAATCTCTGCCAGTATCGCTTTTGCCGGCTTCAAAGCCGTTGCGAAAAAAGTCTAGCAAGCACGCTGCCGCACCGGAGTTGCTATCTTCTTTGGTAGCATTGAGAATTACTAAAAAGCGGACGTGGGGATTGCACAGCAAGTTTCTAATTAAGAAGTTGATGCCGCGAGTAGGAGAGTACAGTTGTCCGATCGCAGCATATTCTTGAGGTTGTAAATGTTTGCCGATCGCACTTTTTACTGTCCAGCCGCTGACAATGGCTGTTTGCCCCGTTCCACAAATTAATTGATTTGGTTTGTATAGGGGTTTGTACTCAAATTTATTGACTAGATTTGTGGCTGTCATGGTTTACTGTTTTTTGCACCGCGTACTAATATATCAATAGTTTGGATGGTTTGAAGGAGCGATCCTCTCCGAGGGCTGCGCTAACGGGCGGAACACTTCGACAGCTCAGATAGAATGCAGGCAAGGAATCAAGAACCTTTAATGATGACCAGATTCCTGTTGTGAACCAGTCCTTTGTAGCTGGTTTTATCGGCTTCAGCGCCGCGTGATGCGGCGATCGCACGGGCCAATGACAACTACTCACTCTCTAGATATAGTCATTTCAAATAAATCTGAGACAAATGCAAGATGATGTAAAATCAAGAAAAATTGTTAACTCGGAGCCGAAAAATGGCATACAGTCTAGATTTAAGAAAAAGAGTAGTGGATTATGTGGAAAATGGAGGGGGTATAACTAAAGCCGCCGCCCTGTTTAAAGTAGGAAGAGCAACAATATACAGATGGCTAGGGAGGGAAGACCTTCGAGCCACTAAGGTAGAACACCGTGAGCGAAAGATAGACTGGGAAGCGCTCAGAAAAGATGTAGAAGAAAATCCCGAAGCAAGATTAATAGAAAGAGCAAGGAAATTCGGGGTGAGAGCGAGTGCCATATGCTATGCCTTAAAGAAAATGAAAATTACGAGAAAAAAAAAGAATATCGTTATAGAGAAAGGAATAGAGAAGAAAGAATACAATACTACCAAACACTGAGAAATTTAATTAAAGCTCATGGGAGTAAAAGCCTTGTATTTATTGATGAGTCAGGGTTTGAAGAGTTTCATGCTTGTGTTTATGCGTGGTCAAAAAAAGGAAAAAAAGTATATGGGGATAGACAAGGAAAACGCGGAAAGAGAGAAAATTTAGTAGCAGGAAGAAGAAAAGGAAACAAGGACTTGATTGCACCTATGGTCTTTACAGGGAGCTTGAATGCAGAAAGTTTTGAAGGGTGGTTAGCTTTATATTTATTGCCATCTTTAACAATACCATCAATATTAATCATGGATAATGCACCGATTCATCGTAAGACAGCAATTAGACTGCTGGTGGAGGAAGCAGGCCATCAGATACTTTTTTTACCAAAATACTCTCCTGACTTAAATGATATTGAGCATGATTTTAGTGCATTAAAGAGAGCTATAATGTATTCGCATTCTGCCACATCTCTTGATGAGATTATTCGCGCTTATTGTGCAACTTAGTGTCTCATTTTTATTTGAAATAACTATAGCTCCTCATCTCTCAAATTCTGTTGGAGCGGAATTTGAATTACAAATTCCGTGCCTTCTCCAGAGTGTGAGCTGCAGCTTAAAGTACCGTGATGCCGATCAGTGATGATCTGATAACTGATTGCCAGCCCCATGCCAGTGCCACTTCCCACCGGCTTGGTTGTAAAGAATGGGTCAAAGATTTGCTGTTTGATCGCTTCTGGAATGCCGTTGCCGTTGTCCCTAATTCGGATCTGGGCCCGACTCTCGTCGATGAGGCCCGTATGAATGGAGATTGTGGGAGTAATTTGTTGTCCATGCTCGATCGCGATTTCAATGGCGTCAATGGCGTTAGATAAGATGTTCATAAAAACCTGATTGAGTGGTCCCGGATAGCACTCCACCAGGGGAAGAGAACCATAGTTTCGCAGGATTTCTATTTTTGGATGATTCAGCTTGGGCTTGAGACGGTTACCCAGAATAACCAGCGTGCTATCAATGCCATCATGGATATTGATTGATTTAACTCCTGCTTCATCCAGTCGAGAGAATGTTCGTAATGCTAAGACAATTTCTCGAATTCGTCGCGCCCCCTCTTTCATTGATTCGATCAGCTTAGATAGATCGTTAACCATAAAATCTACATCCATCGCCTCTAACTGCTGTGCGATCGCTGCTGGAGGTTCGGGGTAATGAGTCTGGTAGGCTTGCACGAGTTTTAAGAGTTCTTGAGTGTATTCATCGGCATGACGGAGATTGCCATAGATGAAATTCACTGGGTTATTGATTTCATGGGCAACTCCGGCAACTAGCAGCCCCAAACTCGACATTTTCTCGCTTTGAATCAGTTGAGTCTGGGCCAGTTGTAGTTCTCTGAGGGCAGTTTCAACTTCATCCTTTGCCGCTTTTAGCTGGGCCGTGCGTTCTTCGACTCGATGCTCTAATTGTTCATTGGCTTGTTCCAGCGTGTTAAATGATTCCTGTAACTGTTGAGCCATACGGTTAAACGACTGCGTGAGTTCTTGCAACTCATACACAGATGATGCTGTCACCGCTTGGCTCAGAGATCCGGCAGCCATTGCCGAAGATGCTTGATTGAGCTGCAAAATCGGTTGAGTAATCCAGCGACTGGTGAGTATGCCAATTCCCAGAGAGATAGCTAGCGCCAGTAGACTTAACAAAATCGTACTTTGAGTATTGGCATTAATTTGGGCCATAAAGTCTGATTCTGGAACGGTGACAACCACCAGCCAGTCAATCCCCCTGCCATCCCGAAAAGGAGCAACCTGCACGAACTGGCGTGTACCGTTAATGGAAAACTCAAGCTGCTGAAATCCCTGGATCTGGTCGAAATCTTGAAACTTCTGTAGCAAAAATTGGCTTGTTTTCTGAGTGGTGGAATTTTCGCTATCGATCGCATTGAGTCGTTCAACCCGCTGTTCTGGCAGTTGCACAACTTTGTCTGCATAATATCGGAACGGTTTTTCGCCTGTAGAGGTGGCAATCAATTCTCCAGAGCGCTCCAGAATAAAACTTTGTCCGGTTGTTCCTATTTTGAGGCTTCTGAGAAAATCCCCAATCATTGACAAGTTTAAGCTCGCCATCCACACCCCTTGCAGCTCGCCTGCCCTGTTGTATATGGGTTTGCCAGGGGCAATATACATCGTTTTGCCAGTGATGTGCGGAAACACTTTTCCCCAGGTTGCTTGCCTCTGCTGGGCTGGAATTGTGTAGTAGGGCCGTTTGCGCGGGTCAAAGTTCGGCTTGCCAGCGTTGATGACTTCGAGCCGTGAGCCAATTGAGTTAGTACGGTAGGTTGTCAGCGCACGGTTATTTTCTACTTCAGAAGTGCGGATAACGATCGCACTATCATCTTGTCGCTCAGCACCAAAAAACTCTTGGTTGGTTGTAATGAACGCTGTCAGGCTGAGATTCCCAAAAGCAGGAAGTTGTCGCCACAGGAACTTCTCTATATCCCTTCCGTTATTAAGGTCGATCCGGTTTTGGCTTAGTGCAGCTTCATAACTTTCAAACGCTTGAAAAGGAGTAGCAACCAAGTGAGTTAGATTTTGCGCGATGCGATCGCTCGTCTCGTTGCGTAACTGAGCAGCTACATCGTTCACTGCCTTCTGTCCATTCCTGAAGGAAAGATAACCGACAATACCCACTGTCCCCACCGTTTGAACAACGAATGGGAAAACTAGGAGCGCCTGTAATGGCACTTTAAAGAGCTTCGGGAAGGAAGGAGCCGATGATTCATCTGGCATACTGGGATTGTTCCGTTAATGGTATCGATAACAACGGTTGAGTTCAGCCGCGGCAGATCACCTTTGCAGCATCACCAATCATCTTTATGCCGCTGCTGCAACGATTTGTTATGCTGCGTCAACGCAGATCGTTGCCTGAATGTCTTTTACAGCGAGTTCCTTCACCGGAATTGAAATCACAAACTCTGTACCTTGACCTAAAGTTGAGTTGACTTCTAGAGTTCCAGAGTGTTTCTGGACTACGATTTGACGGGCGATCGCCAATCCTAACCCTGTTCCTTGCCCCACGCCTTTGGTTGTAAACAAATGCTCAAAGATTTTTGGCTTCACCGCATCCGTAATGCCAATCCCATTATCCTGAATTCGGATCACTGCCTGAGATTCCGACAATTGTGTCTTGACAGTAATCTGGTTGGGGTTAGCTTTGATCTGAGTAAAACTGCGTCCTTGATTTGATTCCTCAAGGGCATCGATCGCATTGGCCAGCAGATTCATAAATACCTGATTCAACTGTCCCGCAAAGCATTCTACCTGTGGCAGATCGCCATAGTCTGTGATGACTTGAATTTCCGGGCGACATTCGTTGGCTTTGAGGCGATGCTTCAGAATCAAGATCGTGCTGTCAATGCCGTCGTGGATATTGTAAGGAATGGGGCGATCGCTATCCGAACGCGAGAAGGTTCTTAAACTGGTGCTGATTGTGTGAATGCGATCGACTCCTTCTTGCATCGAATCGATCAACTTGGGTAAATCCTCTTGTAAATATTCCAAATCTATTTCCTCCACGAATTCCTGTAGTGAGGCACTTGGATAAGGGAGTTCTTTTTGGTATAACTCAATTAGTTTAAAGAGGTCTTTAATATAGTCTTGAGCGGGTTTCAGATTGCCAGCAATAAAGCCCAGCGGGTTATTAATTTCGTGGGCGACACCCGCCACTAAATTGCCCAACGCAGACATCTTTTCGGTTTGGACTAAATGAATCTGAGACTGTTGCAGTTGTGAGAATGCTGTTTCTAGAGCAGCCGTTTGCTCAGCTACACGCTGTTCGAGATTTTTAGTTAACTGCCGTAGCTGCAAATGAGTTTTCACCCGTGCTAGCACCTCTTGTTCTTGAAATGGTTTGGTGATGTAGTCTACAGCACCCAGGACAAATCCTTTCACCTTACTATCAGCATCGGAGAGAGCGGTCATAAAAATGATGGGAATACTGGCTGTTTTCGGATCTGCCTTCAGACGTTTGCAGGTTTCAAAGCCGTCAATTCCAGGCATTTGAACATCGAGCAAGATCAGATCGGGAGGATAAGCTTGGACTCGCTTAAGAGCGCGATCGCCATCGATCGCGGTTGCTACTTCGTACCCCGCATCACTTAAGGTTTCACAAACCACTTCTAAGTTCGCAGGGGTATCATCCACCACCAGAATTAATTCAGGACTAGACATCGGCTTTCTTCTCTGTGAGGTGTTGTTGTAGCAACTCTTCAATCTCTTCGGCTTTAAATTGCTTGGCGAGCCGAATAATTTGTGAGGCAAAATCTGCGTAACCAGGGTTAGAGTGAGCAATATGCTCTGTGTGTTCTCGGAGCCGTTTTAAGTTGCCTTTCTGTGCCATTTCTAGTAACGTCTTTAACTCAACAGGGGAAGGAATAATACTGCCTCCTGGGTTTTCTAATGCAGTCGTTGGAAGGGATGAAGCAGACTCGTTTGAGGCTGTAATTTCATATTTCCACTTTAATTCCAAATGAGTGGCTAAGAGGTTAAATAATTCACTGACTTCCACTGGCTTTGCCAGGAAATCATTTCCCCCGGCATCTAAACTCATCTGTCGATAGGCTTGTGATACTGATGCGGAAGAGACAATGATCTTCTGGTGTTGCAAATCATTTGCACTGCGAGTTTGTTTGAGCAGTTCAAAGCCATCCATGACTGGCATTGCCAAGTCTGTAATCACTAAGTCAGGTTGAGACTGTCGTATTTTTTCCAATCCTTCTTGTCCATTTTCGGCCTCACTAACTTGGAATCCTAGTGGCTCTAACAAGTTGAAGAGAACGGCTCGGTTTTCCCAACGATCGTCTACCACCAGAATGCTGCGGCGTTGTCCTTCGTAACCAATAATTTGTTTTCCAGTTGTGAGGGAGTTTTGCTCGGCCCAATCTGTGGCGATCGCCAGTTCCACCTCAAAAAAGAATTCACTGCCGACTCCGGGTTGGCTCTTAACTTGGATTTGTCCGTTCATAAGTTGGACAATCCTTTGGCTGATGGCGAGTCCTAAACCCGTGCCCTCGGCTTGGCGCTGGCGATCGCCCACTTGTTCAAAAGCCTGAAAAATTTTATCCAATTGATCGGGCGCAATTCCTACGCCGGTATCCTCAATTTGAAATTTGAAAGAGCGAGTGGACGGATTGGGAGGATTCTCAACTACGGCAACCTTGAGCGTGACAGAACCTTTGTCGGTGAATTTAATCGCATTTCCCACCAAGTTGAGTAACACCTGACGCAGCCGTTTTTCATCAACAAAAATCCCTTCCGGCAACTGTGGATCGGGCTCGTAAACGAAGTCAATGTTTTTTTGGTCAGCACGAATGCGACAGATTTCAGCGACACCTTGGAGGAATGAGGGAAAGTGAATTGCTTTAGGGGCGAGTTCTAGTTTGCCGGCTTCAATTTTGGACAAGTCCAACACATCGTTAATCAGCGTCAGCAAATGAGAACCACACTGGTGAATGATTTCTACTCCATGACGTTCTTTCGCTGGCAACGCTTTGGATCGGTTGAGGATTTGAGCATAGCCCAAAATACCGTTGAGGGGAGTGCGGAGTTCGTGGCTCATGTTGGCAAGAAAATCACTCTTTGCTGTGTTGGCATTGTCTGCTGCTTCCTTTGCAGACTTGAGTTCGGCGGTGCGTTGTTCAACTCGCTGTTCAAGCTGCTGGTTAGTTTGCTCTAGGGCGGTGAAGGAATCGCGCAACTGCTGCGCCATGCGGTTAAAGGATTGAGCAAGTACACCCAGTTCTTTAACGCCAGAGGCTTCGACGTTTTGGTCGAGTTTTCCTTCGGCGATCGCTTCCGATGCGTGACTCAGCAGCAAAATGGGTCGAGCAATCCAGCGCGAGGTGTAGATACCCAAAACCGTTGCCAGTGCTAATGCGCCTAAGCACAGCCAAATCGTGTTGACTGTGTTGGCATTAATTCGTCCCATGAAATCTGATTCGGGCATGGCGACGACTAGCAGCCAGTCCAATCCCCATTCGTCCTGCCAGGGAGTTACTTGAACAAACTCCCGCTCACCCTGGAGCTGAAAGTCTAGCTGCTGGACGGTTTGAATGGTTTTGAGAGCGCCGAAGCGATCGCGGAGATACTGGGACGTGGCTTGAATTAGGGCGTCCTTACTCTCAAAGCCCCGTAGTCGTTGAGGTTTCCCGTTGGTCACTGAAAACACGGGCGCATCGCTAGAGCTGGCAACGATTAATCCGTTACGCTCCAGAATGAACACCTTGCTGGATTGACTAACCTTAATTTCACGTAAAAAGTCACTAATTTGCGAAAGGCGCTGCTCGACTCCCACGCTGCCGATCAACTGACCATTCTTGTTATAGATGGGGCGACTCGTGGCGATCGACAACGGGTAGTTATTAGTCTCCCATTGATAGATGGCGCTCCACCCTGGTTTGCCCGTCTCGACACCTTTGGCGTACCAGCCTTCTTTCTGGAACTGATACGCTTTGGTGATTTCAAACATTTTAGTTGGCTTGCTTTGGTCATTCGTAATGTAGTTGTACAAATCAGGATTGCCGTACCGCTTCGGTAGCACCAGGCTAATGTCAGGATTGCCGTTGTTGGGAATGGTTGACTCGCGGTAATATCCCGATGCGATAAAGTCGCCCGTTTTAGAGCCGTAGAGGATATAGCCAACCTTGTAGGTTTTTACTTGCTTGGCAAAGAATTGAGCTAGGCGATCGGCATCCTGTAAGTTCAACAATCCCAGGTCAATTTGCTCGCCGTTGATTTGGGTCAAATAGCGGGTTGCAGCGGCATAGCTGTCGAGGTGCTGATCTACACGGTTACTCACCTCCGTTTGCAAGTTAGTCGCTAGTTCATTCACTGCTTGTTGTCCATTTCGCAGCGACAGATACCCTGTTAATCCTACGGCCCCGAAGATTTGCAGGATGAATGGAACAACCAGACCGGTTCGCAGGGGAACCTTACTAAAGCCTTTAGCAACAACAATTGTGGACTTTGACAGCATAGCGTTCAAAACAGTAAAGATAGGGTACAGGCTTGAGAGTTCCCAAACCTGGTTTAGAGCCACGAGATTTTATCGGCAATAAACAGGGAAAATATCGGCTCGGGTTGGACTTCTAAACAAGCATTGCGGTTCAAGTTTTCTAGCGTCAAATTCCGCACCACTTGCTAGGTGAAATACGCACCGACGCTAACTAACAATTAATGTCGTACCTCCAACAACCAATCGCATCAGCAAGTTGCGAGCCTTTTTCTCTTTTTCACCGAGAGCAACAATGGCTGAGTTGCTTGATGTGCGGTTGGTTGTTGGAGTGACTGGGAGGCGGTTATCAGTTTTGATCTGTTAGCCGGCTGTTCTTTTTAGTCGATCGGGCGATCGTTCTGGCTCAAATTTAAAGGCGATCGCACTCCACCAACAATCTCTCAACCCCATTCCAATCGAAGACTACCGCTTATAGAAAATCGCAGATAAAGCCTTGGCTTTCTAGTCGTGGGATGAATCTGCTGACCATAAAGGGTCAGTCCTTTTCACTTTACGCCTCAGTCCCCTAATCAGAGTTCTTAGCACAACAGGTTTGATTTCTCACTTCTGGCTCGCAATATTTCTTTAGTAATTCTTTCTCTTCTTGAGTGACGCCAAACGTAATAAATACATCTGGCTTGGGCATAGACAGATACCACAGTTAGAGATACCTTAATTATAGTGGTTAGGGTATTGAACCACTTTACAATCTAGAAACAAGTCAGTATTTCTAGGGTCGGGATCAAAATAATTTACTCTGATGCCCGGCGCTCCGACCTCTTTTGCAAACACCCCTGTTAACTGCTCTACCGCTGCTTTGGTTGCTGAGTAAACGCCATAATTCGGCAAGGTCAAACGCGAACAGACGAATAAAAATTGATTACCCGTCCATTATCATGAAGTCGAGTTGCCGCCTCTTTCAAACCCCGCAAAACGCCTTTGACGTTGATTTAAAAAAGCGGAAATTTATATATCAATCGCGAGCGACTGTATCAATACTTCTTTCGTTCCCTGTAGGTTGAGCTACCTTAAACTCGATTTGAACCCTCCCACATTCTCATTAAACCCAGTCTTAAGCTAATTTTTTACCCTTAAATTTCAATTTTTGAATCTCTGTTTTTACGGTTTTAATAAATTAATAAAACTAATTACTCAAGCCAACAATTCACTGACGGCTACGCTAAAGTCTGCAAGCACACTTTGAGTCTTAACAACTTCATCGGCATTAAACAACCGCCAGCGTTGCCCTGCATTGACAAATATTAATCTAGCTTCAGGAAACAGCAACCAAACTTCTAAACATCCCGATTCCAAATATTCCTGAGCTTTCGCAAATAACTCTTCGCCGCTATCTTCCGGGGAAGCAACTTCCGCTATCAAAGGAAAACTTTGCGAAAATGCTGTAAAATTGCCTGATTCTGGCAACAATTCAGGAGTGATGTAAGCAACATCGGGACGGCGACCCTGTTTGTTAGTGCGGCAAACTATGTCGGTAAGAACTTCTCCTCCCTGTCCGCTGGAGTCTTTATAATTTCCCCAGAAACGGGCTAATTTAGATTGAGCTAGACTGTGCTTGAATGTCATTCCTGTTTTCTCCACTAAGTTGCCGTCAACCCATTCTCTTCTATCAGTAGGGTTGACTAAAAACTCTTCTAGAGATATGACTTTTTTAGGTTCAGATTCGGGCTGATTATCTGCTATGTTTTCTAATTTTGGCTGGAATCCTGGCTCTAATTTTGGGTCTGCATTTTTGGGCGAAATTGTAGTAGCTGTCACAAGCGCAACCTCTATTTGATGATTTTAAGTTTACACACGATCGCTCTCGATCGCATCTTTATGATCTTATTGAAGTGGGCAGGGCGAGTGGATATCAGCTATCGAAAAAAAACAATTTTTGTTTTTTAAACTTAGCCCTACAATTTATATATCATAGCAATTGACAAAGGTGACTTTCATGATTCTCTCAAACCGTTTTTCTGAAGCCCTCACCTATGCCGCCGAATTGCACGCTACCCAACTTCGCAAAGGTTCCGGCGTTCCGTACATTGCCCATTTGTTGGGCACTGCTAGTATAGCTTTAGAATATGGGGCAAATGAAGATGAGGCGATCGCAGCTTTGCTTCACGATGCGATCGAAGATCAAGGTGGCGCCACCACCCGCGAAGCCATCCACCGCCGCTTTGGCGATACCGTCACAGCGATTGTAGACGGCTGTACCGACAGTGACACGACGCCGAAACCCCCTTGGCGGCAGCGAAAACAAGCTTATATCGATCGCATTCCTACAGCTTCTGCCTCAGTAAGATTAGTCTCGGCTGCTGATAAACTTTATAATGTTCGATCGATCCTGAAAGATTACCGTCAATTGGGCGACTTGGTTTGGGAACGCTTCAAAGGTGGCAAAGACGGTTCTCTCTGGTATTATCGTTCTTTAGTAGAAGCATTCCGCCAAGCTGAGTTAACGCCTATAGTTGAAGAATTAGACCGCACAGTTTTAGAATTGGAACAGTTTTCTGAAGGCTGAAGGCTGAAGGTAAAAAGCACTAATTATCAATTACCAATTACAATTAAAAAATGGCAAATGTTCGCTTAGAAAATATTACCCGACGCTACCAAAACGTCACCGCGATCGAAAATATCAGCTTCAAAATCCCGGACGGAGAATTTTGGGTATTAGTCGGGCCCTCCGGCTGCGGGAAATCTACAATTATGCGGACAATTGCAGGTTTAGAAACCGCAACTTCCGGCAATCTTTACATCGGAGATAATTTAGTTAACAACATTCCGGCGAGACAGCGGGATGTAGCAATGGTGTTTCAAAATTACGCGCTTTATCCGCACATGACTGTCGCAGAAAACTTGGCATTTGGATTGCGGATGCGGAATGTTGACCCGACTAAAATTCAAGAACGAGTCGAAACAGTGGCGCGATCGCTCTCGATCGACCACCTCCTTAAGCGTAAGCCCAAACAGCTATCAGGCGGACAGCAGCAGCGGGTAGCACTGGGAAGGGCGATCGCCCGCGAACCGAAAGTATTCCTTTTAGACGAACCGCTTTCTAACCTCGATGCTCAACTGCGAGACGACACTAGAGCCGAACTCAAACAACTGCATCAAAGGCTAGGAATTACCACAGTTTACGTCACCCACGACCAAGTGGAAGCGATGACTTTAGCTGATAAGATTGTAGTCTTAAATGGGGGAAAAATTCAACAAATTGGAGACCCGCAAAGCATTTATGCCAAACCAGCTAACCGCATGGTTGCCACATTTTTAGGCAATCCCGCCATGAACATTTTGCCGGCAATTTATACTAACGAATCCTTTCAAGTGGGAAATCAACATTTAGCCTGTCCGCCCTCGATTCAGAAAAAATTGCAGGCGAGAGAAGGACAAGGATTTGATTTGGGCATCCGTCCAGAAAATATAGAAATCTTTACCCCACAAACGGTAGAAGATGATGATTTGAAAACCGATGTTTGGGCACTAGAAAAAGTCCCCCTCGATGTAGAGGTAAAAGTAGTGGAACCTCTGGGGCGAGAAACTTTAATCCGGGCGAGTTTGCCTTTGGTGAGCGCTGAAACTACTGTACAGGTGCAAGTACCTGCGAGTGTTCGCTTGCGATCGGGCGATCGGCTGACGGTACAGCTTGACTTCGATCGACTATTTATATTTGACCCTTCCACCGGTGAAGCGCTGTATCCTTAACGGGCTTGAATAGGGCTTAGGCACGGTTGGCCAGCAACCAGGTTTTTTTAGTCGCAGTGGGTAAGTCCTGTTCAATCTCAAATCTCAAATCTCAAATCTCAAATAGACTGAGCCTTCCAGTGGGAAAGTCTCGATTCCTAGTTACAAAACTTTACACTTGACATTTATTAATTTACGAAGTAATGATACAATTAGTATTGGCCCAACGGAAAAACCTCCACCCAAAAGCTGATCTTTCCTGACTCAGGGCGATCGGGACCCACAACGCAAGCATCTTCCCGCTAAGAAGCGGCTTTACGCCCTCACTTGGGAGCAACTAGCGAACCAAAAACTCAGAAAAACGTTCTAGCGGCATTTTTAGATGAACCCCGACAACCTGCCTCAAATGCTGCAAACAGGATTTCACCTAACTTTAGGTGCAACTTCCTTTTTAATTGAGACATTGCAAGATCCCGTGAAGCGAGAAGAAAATCTTGACAAACTGAAGTCAGATTTGGGTCAGCTAGCCGATGAGCTGCTGGAAAAAGGAGAAATGACCGATCGAGAAGCCCGGAATTTTGTAGATACTATTTTCTCTCAACCGGACGATCGGGAGAATGCAGAAAGCGAATCTGTCTCGCCCAAGCAATCGGATGCAACGACTGATGCTCCTCCCGAGTCGGTTGTACAGCCTAACGTAAAGCTAGAGATTCAAGAATTAACTGCACACATGGCAGCGCTGAGGGTCGAGTTGGAAAATTTGCGTGTCAAAAATTCCCAGCATTAAAGAATCAAGAGTCTTTAATACAGCCGGAGTTTACTTGCAAAGTGATTTACCAACTTATTTAAAAGAACCAAACTTTAGTCATTGTCCCAGTTTTCAGAACCGATCAGGTCGGCGATGCGATCGCGCAGCAAGAAGTCGCATTTTTCTAACTCGCACTCCACGCAAGCCCATTCCCGAGGCGGAATGAATTGGCAGAGCGTGTAGATAGGCTGTTGCCGGCTCAGCACACCCTCGTGCACGAGGTGACGGGCTTCATCCTGGATGACATCTAAAGAGTATTTGATTTTGATAGTTGACTGAATCATAATGCGCCCTCAAGGTTTTAGTTAAAAAAAAATTATGACCTTTGTAATAATATAATCCAAAATTCCGGATATGTAAGTTAAATTTTGTCAGTATAGAGGTATACAATTCACTACGGTTAAGTGAAAAAAATTCTAGCAATGATGAGTAAGTGATCGGATCAGTCTTGGGAGGTAGAGACGTGGCACATTTTTCCGGCTAGCAGGTGGATCTGTTGCAAAGCTCATACCCTTTTATATTTGAGACTTGGGCGTGAGGTGAGACGTTCGGCGAGCGCTCAGTCGAGCCGTAGAGTCGCGCTCTGTCGAGCGATTTTAGATTTTAGAATTGGGAATGAATGACGGGATATGGGTTTGTAGCTTGCCTACAGTTGCATTCTTTTTTGGGCGTTGCTTAATCAGGGTATGAAAAAAATAACTTGAAAATCCCGAAGTTTTGTGGATACTGGTTTCTCTGACTTGCATATTTAGCCCTTCATACCCTAAATCAGCAACGCCCTTTTTTGAAACTGATATCACTTCAGGCCTTAGGCACTAAAGCCCGATCCCCGGTTTCTGGATGCTTCCCCCTCCAAAGGCAGAATTTCTCGCGAGAAACCGGGTTGATGAATTTAACTCTTGAGGCAGCAAGCAGCAAAGGAAAGATTCAGGAGTCCGGCAACTCAAGCATTACCAGTTTCGTTAATGCCGAATAGCAATTCTAGAGCGAGAGATTGCGCGGCCGGCATCTGCCCAAAACAGAATACATAAGGAATACTCGGAGGCAAGTGTGGCAAAAATTGCTCTAAAACGTAGGGGCTTCCGTAAATTAATACAGCTTGCAGTTCACCCGTCTTTAATAATTTCTTAAACCAATCTTGAGCTGCTTCGGTCAAACCAGCACTGCCTCGGAAGCAATTGCCGCGAATGAAAATTTGCAGCAGCGTCGCAGAAAAATGCTCTGCACCTGTATTTTCAGCGATCGCGCCTGTGCGATCGTCAATTAGTTGCAATTCGTAACCAAACTGTTCGGGAATGGCGATCGCCGGAGTGTGGTTGCCCAAAAACTCGCACCCCAAAACATCATCTACAACAATCAAATTCCGCAAAAGCTGGTTTTCTGGGGGCTTTTTCGCCACTAAAGGCAGAGAACCTCCAAATTTCAAAGAATCTCGCAAAATATCGGCAGCAGTTGACCTTGCCTCTGGGTTTGCCAGCAAACCTAAGTCGATCGAGTCGATCGATGTTGAATTTACTGCTTTTTCCTTTTCCTTTACTAACAAACCGACTTTAGCTTTAGCAGACCAAATTCGCTTGACAGATTCCTTGATTTGTGCTATAGAAAGTCGCCCTTGAGTGACAGCTTCGCAGACAGCCAGAATCGCCCCTTCCGGGTCAAGCGGCATCAGCAAAACATCAGCACCAGCCTCAGCCGCCAAAACAGCAGCTTCATTAGTGCCGTACTTATTGGCGATCGCACCCATCACCAAAGCATCCGTCACGATCAAACCTTCAAATCCCAACTCTTCTCGCAGCTTGCCGATCAAAATCTTGCGAGAAAGAGTAGCAGGAAACTCGGCATCCCAAGCCGGAATCAGCAAGTGAGCACTCATCACAGCATCGGCCCCAGCGGCGATCGCCTCCACAAAAGGAGGCAACTCCACCTGGGCCAATCTCGCTGGCGAATGCGGCAAAACCGGCAATTCCAAGTGAGAATCAACCGCCGTGTCTCCGTGGCCGGGAAAATGCTTAGCTGTAGTCAAAACCGGGTGTTGACCTGCGCCGCGAATAAAAGCAGCGGCTAATTTCCCGACAATTTCCGGTGTCTCGCCAAAAGCGCGGACGTTAATCACAGGATTGTCGGGATTGTTGTTAACATCAACCACTGGTGCGAAAATCCAATTTAGACCGATCGCCCTAGCTTCGATCGCAGTGACAGCCCCCATTTGTTCAGCATATCGATCGGCTTTACCTGCATCGTGCCGCGCCACTTCGGCAATTGCCATCGGCGGCCCGAACCAAGTCGCCCCGCCGAACCGCTGGCCGACACCTTCTTCAATATCAGCCGCCAGCAGCAGCGGAAACTTGGCCCAAGACTGCAATTGGTGCGATCGAACCGCCAACTCCGCAGCACTTCCCCCCACCAAAATCACGCCGCCGACGCCCAACTTTTCCAGATAATAGCGGAGTTTGCTAGCAGTTGGTTCCCATTCGGGATAGCGGATTTGGTGGTCGAACAAGCAGCCAGAAGCGCGCACCACGAACATCTGGGCCACCAGTTCTGGTAAGGAAAGATTGTCAATCATGGGAAATTAGGAATTGTTGACTGTTGACTGTTGACTGTTGACTGTTGACTACCTTCAGACACTAATCCTCGTCTGCTTCTAAATCATCATCATCATCATTTTCATTGCCATCCGCCAATCCTTCGTCATCAAACATACCCGGTTTGCGATCGGCAGAAAGCTGATTCAGCAGTATCAACATTTTATCGCCCCGTTCCAAAGAATGGTCTTCGAGAAATATCACTTCCGGTGTCCGGCGCAGTTGCACCCGTTGACCCAACTGGTTGCGGACGTAGCTAGTAGCAGATTTCAAGCCCTCCATAGTCTCGGCCTTTGCCTCATCAGTACCGTAGATGCTGACAAAAATTTTTGTATGCTGAAGGTCTCCCGAAACAATTACGTCGGTAACGCTAACCATACCAGCACCTACACGGTCGTCCTTGATTCCATTCAGCAACATCAGGCTGACTTCCCGTTTAATCAGTGAAGCTACACGCTCAATGCGACGATTTGTAGCCATAGAAACTATCCCCTACTTTTAGTTCAGCCATTTTCATCCCGATTTACAATTGTAGCGCGATCGGTCAGGGGTGTTACGGGCGATCGTCCGAGTTAGGGGTGAGATACAGCTTAGAGGAAAAAAATGTTTGATTGCCTATAGGTGAATATATAGCTAATCTAGAGAGGTAGAGTGAGAGACAGCTTAGAAGAAAAAAATGTTTGATTGGATTGTCAAAACCGTAGCCGATGCTTCAGGGGTAACTAACCAGCTAAAGATAGCTGAATGGGCAAGATTGAACAGGACTAACCCTTTCGATATGGGAGCCAAAAACTACCAACGATGTCTTCATGACTTAAGGTTAGGGGGAAAATATCATGAACTTGAATATAACGAAGATGGCAGCCTAAAATATCAATAACTTTGGCGGTTATTCCCTTAATTACGCTTTATAATTCTCCCTTTTATTATCCATCCCTAATCCATTAATCAATCAAACAGAAACATTCCTTTCCTATCCGCCCCAACGGGCGAAAGGTGACACAGTACCTTTTTCCCCTTGGGGACTGAAATTTGTTGGAATTTATAGAATAAACCCAAACTTGTAAAACTCCCTAACATTGGACAGATAGTAAGATAATTAAATCCATCCGCGTATCCGTGTTAAAATTCCTTTATCGCCGTGTTTTTTTAGGGAATAAAGGTCATGGAAAAAGAATTTACAATCGGTCAAAAAGTCCGAGTTGTGGCGATGCCGCCTTACGTCAAAACTGCCGAACCGATGCCGATGCTGCGGCCTGCGAATTTAATTGCGATCGGCGCTGAAGGTGTTGTAATCGATCGGCGTCCCGGCAATTATTGGGGAATTCGCTTTGAAAAAGGTGCTTTTTTGTTAGACAGTCAGTACATTGAAGCGGCGGAAAGTAATGTAGAAGGTAATGGGTAGTGGGGAATGGGGAATTGATCTGATATCAAATTCGTTGGTATCAGAATTATTCATCTCTCTCTTCTGGAGACTCAGCGCCCTCTGCGGTCTCTGCGGTTAAATCATTCCGAAACAACAGTAAACGATGTGAGAACTTAAAATCTCCCTTTTCCTTCATCGCTCAACATCCCTCCGTTAAATCGGTTAAATCCCATTGCTGGCTCGTTGCCACACTTCCTTCTTCAACAAGCCAGCTTAGCCTCAAAAGCCAAAGAATTAACAGGAAACTCCCCCAAAACTTCTTCTAAAATAGGAGATGTGAAGTTACAAGGCTGAGGTTTTCCCAAATGATAGCCTTGAGCGTAATCTACCCCTAGTTCATTGATTTTATCCATAATTGTTTGATTTTCCACATACTCGGCAATAGTTTTAATGCCCATGACGTGAGCGATTTTGGTAATAGCTTCCACCATTGCGATATCAATAGGATTATCGACAATATGCTTAATAAAATTGCCGTCTATTTTGAGATAATCAACCGGCAAGCTTTTCAGGTAAGCAAAGGAAGACATCCCGCTGCCGAAGTCGTCCAAGGCAAACTGGCAGCCTAGTTCCTTGAGTTGCCAAATCAAGCTGGCTGCCTTACTGAGATTACCGATCGCCACGGTTTCTGTAATTTCAAAACAAATTATTTGCGGCGGTATTTGATGGATGGAAAACTGCTCCTGAATAAACTCGATAAACTTTTCTTCGTTGAGGCTGTCCCCAGAAAGGTTGATCGAATAAAGGCTGGGATATTTGCCAAATGAGGATTGCGGATTAGACAAAATAGAGCAAGCAGGGAAGGTAACTATTTTATCGCTGTCTACCCCGGGGTTTTGGACTAATAAATTTGCCGTGAAAATTTTAGATAAATTGCTAAATAAAGTGCGAATTACCCAGCGGTCGATCGCGTGCATCAAGTTGTAGCGTTCGGCCGCTGGAATAAACGCCATCGGCGACACCAACTCACCAGTTTCAAGCTGGAGGCGCAGGAGGATTTCGCGGTGGGTTCCGGTAGTTGGTGAGTTGAGCAAAGGTACGATCGGCTGAGAATACAAGCAAAAGCGATTCTCTTCTAAAGCTTGATGAATTTGCACCACCCACTCGGTTTCGCCGTGCTGTTTGATTAATTCTTGATCGCCGGCTTGATAAACCTGCACCCGGTTGCGACCTTTATTTTTAGCAGCGTAGCAGGCCATATCGGCCGCGCTCAAAATCGCAGATGTCGAGGCTGTTTTGGGATTGATTGCTACCAAACCGATACTGACGCCGATCGAAAAAGTTTTATCCTGCCACGCAAAGCGGAATCGCTGAATGCTTCGCAGCAGCGATTCTGCAACATTCAATCCTCGTTCGACGGGACAATTGTACAGGAGTACGGCAAATTCATCGCCACCCAGACGCGCCAAAATATCGGTTTTGTGGATATTGCTTTTAAATAGCTGGCTGACTTGGCGCAGTAGTTCGTCCCCTGCAGCATGACCGCAGGTGTCGTTAACTATTTTGAAGCGATCGAGATCCAGGTAAAGCATCACGTGTTCTTGCCCGTAACCTTGAGCGCCGTGTAAGGCGTGCTCTAGCTGGTACTCAAATTCCCGGCGGTTGACTAATTGCGTCAGGGGGTCATGAGTTGCCTGCCAGGTGAGTTGCCGCGCTTGAGTTCGCACTTGCGTAACATCTCGGAACACAACGACGGCCCCGACAATTTCGCCGTTGCTAGCGTGGATGGGGGCGACGCAGTGGTCGATCGCAAATTCGGTGTTGTTGCGGTCAATCAGCAAGCTGTTGTGTCCTTGGTCAACAATCCGACCTTCGCCCAAAGCGATTTCGGCGATATTTTCGATCGGCCACCTGGTAGTTTCGTCAACTATTCTCAGCACGCGGGCGAGGGGCAAACCTTTAGCTTCCAATGTAGACCAACCCGTGAGTGTTTCGGCAACTGGATTAAGGGTGGAAATGCAGCCGTCGGCGTCAGTAGTGATTACGGCATCGCCGATCGATTGTAGAGTAACCTGAGCGAGTTCTTTTTCTTCAAAAAATGCTTGTTCCATGCGCTTGCGATCGGTAATATCTCGCTGCACCGACACCCAGTGGGTAACGTTCCCGGAGGTGTCGGCAATGGGTACGCTGTTGAGTTCCACCCAATATGTTGAACCGTCTTTGCGGTAGTTAATCAATTCTACGCGTAGGGGTTCTCGGCGAGAGAAACTACGGCGAATTTTAGCGACTTGGGTTGGGTCGCTTTCTGGGCCACGCAAGCAACTGGGGGTTTTCCCGATGATTTCTTCGGGTAGGTAGCCCGTCATTTGGGTAAAAGCTTCGTTGGCATAGATGATGGTGGGGTCGGAGATATCGCTGTCTCCGGCATCCATAATCACGATTGCGTCGTTAGCGTTCACTACAGCAGATTCTAAAAGGTGGAGCCTGGCCTCGGCCCGCACGCGGGTAGCAATTTCCCTTTCTAGTCTGGCGTTAGTCAAGCTCAGGGATGCGATCGCTTTTTGCAATTCCCTAGTCCTTTGTGCCACTGAATCGTGCAGAACATCGATCGCCCCGGACATTTCCATCGGGTCAAGTACGCGAAGTATGTTGGTTTGAGTAACTATTCCCAGGAGTTCTCCCTCTTCCCCCGTTACTACTAACCTGCGGACTAAACGCTGGTGCATTTCCTGATGAGCTACCCACAGCGAGTCTTCTTGCTTGAGGCTAAATAAGGGGGTACTCATCACAGTTTGGGCGATCGTTTGCGACAAATCTATATCTAAAGCTTGAAATTCGACAATATCCCGTTCTGTGACTATACCTACTGGAATGGGGAACGGTAAATTCATCGATAATTCTGTTGATTCGGTAATTACTACGCAGCTAACGCGGTGCTGGGCCATCAACTCGGCTAAACTCCTAACTGACGCGGAGCGAGGTGCTTGAATGACTTGTGCTGTCATTACTTCTTTCACGCGGCGCATTTGTAAGATATTTGCCGGTTTCAGCATGGCTTGGCGAATGCTTTCCGGGGTAATTACTCCTAAGAGTTGACCTTCACTATCCAATATTGGTAAATGCTTAATTCTTCGTTGCCCCAGCAGAATTAGGGCGCTGAAAATGTCTTGAGTCTCGGATTTTGTGAGAGTTGCAGCAGGCTGCCTCATTACTTCTGCGATGGTGATACCTTTTAAGTTTTTGCCCGAGGCAATCAAATCGACAAGATCCCTTTCGGTGAAGATTCCTTGCAATTGAGAATGTGGAGCAGAGTGCGAGGATAATTTTTCTAGGGATTCTTCCACGACAAAGACGCAGATACCTGTCGCGTCTCTAAATGCACTTGAGGTGGGGGGATTTGCGATTTCTGTTAGTGGCTGATAGATATCGGTTGGTGGAATGTCTGCGTTTAGAGAGCAAGTTCCGCGCCGTTGGCCCATCAGGGTAATTACTTCTGCTAGTGGGGTATCGGGCGCAACTGTCAAGGGGTAGCGGTCAATTACTTGAGCTAAGGTTGGCAGATACTTGGATGAATCGTTTTTGAGCATATTTAATTGAGTTTTGCGATCGCGTGGACTCTGCGACATTCCAAAAAAGTGCTGATTTCCAAGCACTAGGTGGATTTTTACTGCGCTGCTGAGACCTAATTAAACTTATTGTTAAAAATGCAGCCGAAGTTGGGCTGGGGATCAGACCAGTGACTGCTTTGCCTCTACCTATAAAGTTATAAGCTGATCTTTATTTTAAATTAAATTTTCTATCTCGTGACACTTTTATTGAAAACCAGGTATTTTTTGTGAACTTTTTGCGATAAGATCGCCGCTAAAATCATCCATAGCATTGCGAATTATCTCCATCTTCAGAAAGACACATCTGTTGCCTATTTCAGCTAACCTAGAAAAGGTTACTACAAAAAGGCACTGTATTCAGTTCGGCAGTGTTAAGTTTTGCGAAATTATGTTTTGCGAGCTTGTCGAGACCATCTATGCGTGGTTGAGGGCAATCGATATCACAGCCCATCTGTGAATTAGATCGCAACTTGCGAAAACAACCGTGGTAAGATTGTAGATATCAACACAAGAAGTTACATACAGAGTCTGGTGAGGAAAAGGGATTATGAAACGCAATCTATTAGCCGCTACTTTTTTAATTACTCCCCTACTGTTGGCCGGTCCGGCTCGCGCTGAAAATCCCGCTCACGTCAAACAGTTATTGTCAACCGGGCAATGTTTTAAGTGCGACTTGTCAGGAGCAGATTTAACGGGAGCTCATTTAATTGGTGCTGATTTAAGAGAAGCAAATTTACGAGGAGCAAACCTATCTAGTGCCAACCTCGAAGGTGCTGACTTGACGGGTGCTAACTTGACGAGTGCTAACTTGACCCAAGTTTTCCTGACTAATGCCAGTTTAAATGACGCAGACCTCGATCGGGCAGATCTGACCGCAGCCATCATTAACACCGCTGACGTATCCGGCGCATCAATGAAAGATATGACGATCACAGATGCGAAAATCTACAATACCCAAATCGGCGTCGGCGGCAGCTACGACCAGTAAACTCATTAAAAGAATGGAAAACACCAATTTTGAGGTTAAAACCCGGTTTCTCTCCAGAAACCGGGTTTTTAGTCTTTTTGTAGGCTGCCCCAGAGCCTCACATTTTATGTCGTATTTCAAGCGGACAATCTGAGGCACCCTACTACTACCGCTAAAAACCCAAATCAACCGCAATTCGGTGCGCGCAAGCAAACCCAGAAAATGCCACCGCATTTAAACCCTGTCCGGGAAACGTACTGTCACCCACACAATATAAACCAGGCATAGAAGTTCGATTAAACGGCATTCCCAGCAAACCCATTAGCTTCTGTCGCGGAATCGGCCCGTAAGTTCCGTCTTCGCGTCCCAAAAAGCGACGGTGAGAACGCGCTGTCCCAACTTCCATATAATCCAAACCGGCATCTAAACCGGGAAAAATCTTTTCTAATCTTTCAATAATTCTCCCTCCCGCCTCTTCCTTTTTCTCCTCATATTCCTGCTGTGAAAGTCCTTCCCACTCTTCCATCCAACTCGAAGTAAAAGCGTGAACTATGTGATATCCTGCGGGAGCTAAATCCGGGTCGAGCACGGTCGGGATTGACACCAAAACTGTTCCTTCCGGCGCTTCCATTTTGTCCCAATCTTCTAACAAAATGTGGTGGCAGGCACTACCCGCAGGGATTACGCTTGCTTCCACTCCCAAATGCAAACTCAAGAAACTGGGGGCTTTTTGATAGCGCTGCTGCCATTTCTTCTCGCTAGCGGGCATCTCTTCTGCAGGCAGCAACTTCTCGAAAGTATCCCATCGCGTGGCGTTAGAAACTATCCGCTTTGCCCGGTAAACTTCGCCGGTTGCTAGCTCGACTCCCACAGCGCGACCCTTTTGTGTAATAATTTTTTTCGCCTTAGCTTTGTATTGAATTTTCCCGCCGCATTTTTCTAATCCTTCGACTAATTTCTGGGCGATTTGACCGACTCCGCCTTTGGGATAATTTATGCCACCGTAATGTCTGTCGGAAAATACCATTCCGGCATTAATCATCGGCGTCAAGTCTGCAGGTACTACAGACCAGTAGTAGCATTCCATGTCGATAAATTTCAGCAAAGTAGGGTCTTTTATGTAGCGCCGCGCAATGTCGCCAGTATTTTGAGGCAGATATTTTACTAACCCCAAACAGGCTAAAGGATTCTGAAAAAAGACTCGGACTAGATATCCGGGTTCTTCTAGGGATAGCAATTCCATCCCGTTGAGGCAGTTAAAGACGTTCCAGCATTCGCCGTAAAATTTGTGGATTCCTTCGCGTTCGTGAGGGAACCTGTCTGTTAATTCTTGCAAGTATTTATCATAAGCCTGGGGAACTTCAAGTTCCAAGCCGCTGGGTAAGTGATAGTGAAGCTGTACGGGGTCGGGAATCGTTTCTAAAGTGACGTTGACTGCTTTCAGGGCGCGGGTGAGGAGGTTGGTGGTACCACGCTGTCCGAAGCCAAAAATCATGGAGGCGCCGACATCGAATCTGTAGCCTTCTCGATCGAAATATCCAGCGCTACCCCCGGGAATTGTATAGCTTTCGAGCACTAAAACTTTGGCTTTCTTAGTGGCTAGCTGGGTGGCTGTCACGAGTCCGCCAATGCCGGAACCGATGACAATTACATCAAACTCTTGCTGTATAGGGCGGGAGTTGGGAGAAAATAACTGGGATTGGGTAGGAGCTGACATTGGGTTAAAAATCTTAATATTTCTATGATTTTACAGTCGATCGCCCTCCCTGAACTGTTGCCTCTGCTATTTTCCCTTTGCATATCTAGCCTTCTGCCTTTTTCCCTCTTCCCTCTTCACCCTTGACTTCTTCCGACTTGCATCGGACTTCTTCCTTCTTCTTTCCTCAAAAAAAATGCGGGAACAGTCTACCATTGCCGACTGCCCCCGTCTGCCGATCCTTTGAGAGGAGAACACTAAAAATCACTATAGCCTTGTTGCTAATTAATGTCAATACTATTGGAAAAATATTTCAATAAGCTGATGGAGGTCGATCGGCGAATGGGCTCTAACTCACATCTGGCAAAATTCTCAAGAACAGGCTTTCGGGCCTGTTCCACAAAGAGTGAGTTTTCTTGTGGGGAGTAGGGGTTGGGCAGGAGAGCCGGCCCGTGAAAGGCTTATTAACAATGGTGCAAGATGTCAGTTCTAACCGAGGGCTGGTGCTTGTTGCAATAGCCCGGTAGTGCGGCGGAGGTTTGAGCCTGTGACGGTAATCTTGAAAATAGTGCAAGATGTCGATTCTCAATCTCTGGCTTGTATGCGTCCTCAAGGATGTGATAAGTTGCACAGAGCGATCGATCGCCCGTTGGGGAAGCCCTCGAAGAGGATCGACCGCACCGCATAAAATTTCTCAAACCTAGCACTCTCCCCAATTTTCTAATGTCCCTGCAACTGCGCGTTTACGTTCCCCCGCATCCATTAATTAAACACTGGCTGGCTGTTGCCCGCGACGCGGCCACCCCCTCGGTACTTTTTCGTTCTGCGATGACAGAATTGGGAAGGTGGCTGGCTTACGAGGCGATTCGAGAATGGCTGCCGACAGTGGAAACGACGGTGCAGACCCCTGTGGGCGAATGTCCGGCGACTTTTATCAACCCGGAAGCTCCGTTAGTTGTGGTACCGATTTTGCGGGCGGGTTTGGCACTGCTCGAAGGAATTCAGACGGTTGTACCGCTGGCTTCGGTTTACCACCTCGGCATGGCAAGAAATGAGGAGACGCTGCAACCGACTTGTTATTTGAACAAATTGCCGGCGCAGTTTAACCCGGAAACGCGGGTGATAATTAGCGAGCCGATGCTGGCGACTGGCGGCACGATTATAGCGACAATGCAGGAATTGACGAAGCGGGGAATTGACCCGAGCTTGATTCGGATTATCTCTGTGGTGGCTGCTCCTCCGGCTTTGAAGAGGCTGAGTGCAGAGTACCCGAGTTTGATGATTTACACGGCAACGATCGACGAAATAGTCAACGAACAGGGCTTTATTGTACCTGGTTTGGGAGATGCGGGCGATCGAACTTACGGCACATGAACCAGTCAGTCAGTCAATTTTAGATTTTAGATTTTAGATTTTAGATTGACTCGACAGATAAATCGGGGGGCTTGTATCCGTTTTTGGGTGCGGTGAGTGGTTCCAGGAATCAGTTGCTGAAAGCTCGGGGGAAAAAGATGACCCTGGTTTGGTAAAAGCAGGCACCGAGAGAGTTAGAATCAAAAGTACAAGTCAAAAATAAATAGCTTTTAGCACTCATTGCCCGTGAAACTTGATTCTGTTCCGCCAAGCTTGTCTGCTTCTGACTCAGTAAACCTCAATTATGATTTGCCACAACAGGTACAACTACAAATAAAAGAGGTTACTGATATTTGTGCTGCTTTAACCCCGGAGCCCGCTGAACTCTCAGGGACTGTAAATCCCGATATTTGTCAGGAACAAAAGAAACTGAAGTCGAAGCACTGGGCAGTTTTTGCTTCGACTTTTGCAACTATTTTTTTAGCTGAAATAGGAGACAAAACTCAGCTTGCGATTTTGCTAATGACGGCTGAATCTCGAAATCCTTGGATCGTTTTTGCGGGTGCGGGTTCGGCTTTGATAGCAACCAGTTTGCTGGGGGTGTTGCTGGGAAGGTGGCTGGCTAGTCGGATTGCTCCGAGAACTTTGGAGAGAGCAGCCGGAGTGATTTTGCTGGCAATTTCGGCGATTCTGCTGTGGGAAGTGCTGGGTTAATTGTCTGCCTGTCGGTAAGTCGTAGATTTCTACAATAGCTAACTAAGAACTAAAAAAATATGGACTGGCAACTTTTGGGAATCAGTTTTATTACAGTGTTTTTGTCAGAATTGGGAGACAAAAGTCAATTAGCTGTGATCGCCTTGGGCAGTAGTTGTAACTCGCCGCGGGCTGTATTTTTCGGCACCGCGTCGGCGCTGCTGCTGGCGAGTTTAATCGGTGTGGCGATCGGCTTCAGCACTGCAGAGGTGTTGCCGGAACGACTGGTAAAGGGACTCGCAGCGATCGGATTTGCGGTAATGGGCTTGCGCTTACTGTGGCCAAAAGCAGATTTACCGGAAGCATCCGAGTAGGGCGGGGCGTCGGTCGATTTTAGATTTTAGATTTACTCCACAGATGAATGTAGGAAGTTGAACAAGAGTCTAAAATTTTGAGTTCTCCACAACAGGAGTCGTTCGCAAGTATCCGTTTTTGGGAGGGTCAGGAAACTCGAAAATATAGTTATATCAAATCTGTTAGCATCGGAGATTATTCATGTCTCTATTCTCTTCATCTGCGTGAATTAGAGTCAATCCATTGTCATCTGCGGTTAGTTAATACATTCTCTTGTTTTAACCGCAGATGAGGGCAGATAAACACAGATTAACGCCGATGAATACAGAATGGCTGCAATTCAAGCCTCGTTTTCGATCGCTAAAATTTAAAAAATTAGCGGGGGGCGTGAATTCACGCCCCCCGCTGCAGGTTGAGTTTTTCTCAACTCAACCTCTGAGCATTGTATCGATTAAACTTGGTTTTGGTAGCACCAGCCCAGCAGGGTACCGGCGACAGCCAACTTCAGCGCTTCCAATGCAAAATAGCCTTGGTGCAGTAGATTCATCCCGGCGGGCACTTCTGCTGCGGAATCGAACAGATTTAGCTGGATTCCTAGGGCGCTCATTTGGGGTGTCAGGGCGTAGGTGTCAATCAGGGCGATCGCCAGAAGTACCAATGATAATAAAATTGCTGTGCGGCTGCGCTTGGCGAAGTCACCGACTAAATTGCTCAAAACCATCAAACCCGTTGCCACCAGGCCCGAACAGATTAACTCAACCCGGTTGAATCCCCAGAACATTAAATTTCCGGCTGTTGTAAACTCGGGAGATGTCATCATGCCAGATACGTAGAGACTGGGCATAATGACTAGATCCAAAATCAGGCTAACGCTGAGCCAGAAAATTAGAGCCACCATGACAATTGCTTGCCAGCGCGGTTTGATTGATTCCACTCTTGATGTTGTAATAGCTGTCATATAATTAGACCCTCTAAAATTTTCTTCTGCCTTTTCTAGAGTTTAACTAACTTTTTTCTCAAATTCTGTTAAGTATTTTTAAATTAATGGTAACTTTTGTGTAACATACCCTGAAGAATTGTTAAGCTCACTTATGTTTGTCATCACCTCCGCTAACTAATACTAATTCGGAAAAAGTACCGAATAAATTAATAATTACTCACAGGACTTATGCACTGCGACCAAAGATATCTGTTTTTGACCCTGATTAAACACAGGAACGTATTTTTTTCATAAAAAACCAGGTTTCTGCGTCCAGAAATAACTCCTAATTTAACTGTATATGCCTAAATTTCAATTATCCTCTTGGTTGCCCCGTCTCCCCCCTCAAGTCTGGATTCTTGCTGCCGGCAGATTCCTCTCCCAAAGTGGCACCGGTTTTACTTTATTTTACGCGCCGATATTTTTTGTCGATCGCGTGGGTTTATCTGCTACTGCTGTTGGGATTGGTTTGGGTAGTGGTTCAGTTTCGGGAATATTCGGCAGAATTTTGGGCGGTTCTTTTTGCGATTCAAAATTTTGGGGAAGGCGGCGAACTTTATTGCTGGCGGCAGTTATTTGTGCTGTGGCTTCTTTTGTACTGGCGGCCACTAATGATTTCGTTGGCTTAATTGCGGGCAATTTACTGATGGGTTTTGGGGTGGGTTTGTATTGGCCTCCAACCGAGACGATGGTGGCGGATTTAACGGAGGGTGAACAACGACAGGAGGCTTTTGCTTTGACGCGGCTTGCTGATAATTTGGGTTTGCAAGTTGGGATTATTTTGGGCGGTTTGTTGATTGAGTTAACGGGGAATTATCGATCGCTCTTTATTATTGATGGTATCTCGTTTTTAGTGCTGTTTGCGGTGGTGGCGATCGCGATCGCCGAAACTTACAAACCAGCTAATCCAACGGATAGAGGCGACAAAAATCGGAAAAATGGCTGGATGGTGGCACTGAGCGATCCAAGTCTTCTAGTTTATGCTTTAGTAAATACTCTGTTCACATTATATATTTCCCAAATCCAAACCACAATGCCACTGTACTTTAACAAGTTTGTGGCGGTGGGGACGCGAACAGGTTTTTCTACTGGTACAATTACTGTTTTGTTTGCTTTTAGCACGTTTTTAACTGTGGCTTTGCAACTGCCGGTTGTTAAAGCTTTGAGGCGGTTTTCCCACTCGAAAGCTTTGATGATTTCGGCGCTGCTGTGGGGAATGGGATTTATCGCGATCGGCTTGACGGGAATGGCTGCAACTGGCAATCTATTTTTAGCTGTTTTAGGCTTGAGCTTTTTGTCGGTTGCGACTGTTGCTTATACGCCTTTTGCTTCGGCTTTGGTGGTGGATTTAGCCCCAGAGTCTTTACGGGGAGTGTATTTGGCGGTTAATTCTCAGTGTTGGGCGATAGGCTATTTAATCGGGCCGCCGCTGGGCGGTTTGGCTTTGGATAGAGGTAAATGGGCGGCAGATAATTTTTGGTTGGGTTTGGCTTTGAGTGTCGGCGCGGCTATTTTTATTTTGCAAAAGCTCGATCGAATGTTGTTAAAAAAACCGCTGTTATAGCCTCCCACTTATCGATGCCCAATTACCACTTACCCATTCCCAATTACCGATTATTTTCGTCGATCGCCCAATTTGCGGTAAACTTCTCTCAAATCAACTTGATGGTGAGCCAAAGCAACCAAAGCATGATAAAATAAATCCGCAACTTCCCCAGCAATCCCGTCTTTGTCGTCATCTTTGCAAGCCATCACAACTTCCGCCGACTCTTCGCCAATTTTCTTGAGAATCTTGTTGTCACCGCCCTCGAACAACTTGCAAGTATAAGAACTTTCGTTAGGATGATCACGGCGATCGCAAATTACCGCAAATAATTGAGATAACATATCCCCTGGCGGCGGTGAAATTTCCCCATCAACTTGGTGAAAACAACTTCTTTCTCCTGTGTGACAAGCAATATCTCCGATTTGTTCGACAGTCACCAGCAAAGCATCGCTATCGCAGTCGTAGCGCAGCCCTTTGACATTTTGAATGTGTCCCGAAGTCGCGCCTTTTGGCCACAATTCGCAACGAGAACGACTCCAGAACCAAGTTTGCCCGGTAGAGAGCGTTTTTTGCAGCGACTCCCGATTCATCCAGGCCATCATTAACACCGTACCGTCCAAATAATCTTGGACGATCGCAGGCACTAAACCGCGATCGTCGTAACGAATCTTTTCAATTGGGATCGATCTGCTCAAACTCGATAAATCAGTAGTAGACATAATTTTATTTCAACTTGGTAAGATAGATTAACGCTTTCCTGTCGGAGATTTTTTTTAATTAACCGCAGAGAACGCAGAGGACGCAAAGGAAGAGAGAAGATTGAGCAAGGGAGGGGTAAATTGTCAAGAACTCTTTTACAAAAAATTACACTTTAGGGCGATCGATGCGGGTGCTACAAAGCCTAAAAAACCCAAGCTAGTATTGCTACTCATTGGTTTGTACCCTAAAATCTACTAGAATAGTTTCCTTGAATCGACCTAACCTTTATGTTGAACCGGTTATAAAATTATTCTACCAACAACAGACGTTCACTAAGGAGAAAACATTGGTTTCCACAACCTTGAAAACGACCAAATCCGAAGAAATTTTCGCCGCTGCCCAGAAGTTGATGCCAGGTGGCGTCAGTTCGCCCGTGCGCGCCTTCAAATCCGTAGGCGGACAGCCCATCGTCTTTGACAGGGTAAAAGGAGCCTACATTTGGGATGTTGACGACAACCAATACATTGACTATGTAGGCACTTGGGGCCCAGCCATCTGCGGCCACGCCCACCCGGAAGTCATCAAAGCCCTGCACGAATCTTTAGAAAAAGGTACAAGTTTTGGCGCGCCATCGCTGTTGGAAAACGTACTCGCCGAAATGGTCATCGATGCCGTTCCCAGCATTGAAATGGTGCGATTTGTCAACTCTGGCACCGAAGCCTGTATGGCCGTTTTGCGGCTGATGCGAGCTTTCACCGGACGCGATAAACTGATTAAATTTGAAGGCTGCTATCACGGACACGCCGATATGTTCTTGGTAAAAGCCGGTTCCGGCGTTGCAACTCTGGGCCTTCCCGACTCTCCGGGCGTCCCGAAATCCACTACTGCCAATACCCTCAACGCTCCCTACAATGACTTAGAAGCAGTCAAAGCTTTATTTGCCGAAAATCCCGGCGAGATAGCAGGCGTAATTCTCGAACCAGTGGTGGGGAATGCCGGTTTTATTACCCCGGATGCAGGTTTTCTCGAAGGTTTGCGGGAAATTACTAAAGATAACGGTGCTTTGTTAGTTTTTGATGAAGTAATGACGGGTTTCCGCATCGCCTACGGCGGAGCTCAGGAAAGATTCGGTGTCACCCCGGATTTGACTACTTTGGGTAAAGTTATCGGTGGCGGTTTGCCGGTGGGAGCTTACGGGGGAAGGCGGGATATTATGGGGATGGTGGCTCCTGCTGGCCCGATGTATCAAGCGGGTACGCTTTCGGGAAATCCTTTGGCGATGACTGCTGGGATTAAGACTTTGGAATTGCTGCAAAAACCCGGCACTTACGAACAGTTGGATAAGATTACTAAAAAACTGTCTGACGGATTGCTAAAAATTGCTAAGGAAGCCGGACACGCGGTTTGGGGCGGGCAAATTAGCGGGATGTTTGGCTTGTTTTTTGCGGCTGGCCCGGTTCACAATTACGAGGATGCGAAGAAGTCGGATTTGACGAAGTTCAGCCGCTTTCACCGGGGAATGTTGGAGCACGGAATTTATCTTGCTCCTTCGCAGTTTGAGGCGGGATTTACTTCTTTGGCTCATACTGACGAAGATATCGATCGAACTTTGGCTGCAGCGCGTGAAGTGATGGCAAGTATTTAACGTGTTTAGTAAGGATGTTCGTCCTTAAAACTCAGGAATAAATAATTAAAGTCCTTGCTGTTTGTTGGCAGTAAGGACTTTAATTTTTAACTGCTTTATCAAATAAAGTCCTGAATCGTAGAGACTATTCAGGACTACCTTTTAATCAGGCTTACAGGCTTTTTTTAGTAAATTTTCACGGGGTAATTCCTGTTTAATGATGTGAGCGAATTACAAATTAGTAATTATAGGAACTCTCTACTTTGCCGTAGCAATCCCTAACTTAGCTCCCTTAATTCGGCGTAATCGATCCATAACTTCCACAACATTTCCGTGATTGACGCTTTTATCCGCATTCAGCACAATTAATGAGTTCGGATTTGACCCCATTACCTGTCGCACTGTACTCTCAATCTGCTCTAAGTTGACTGACTTTTTATCAACCATTAATTTTCCCTGAGCATCAATGGTGACGGTAATTTTAGCAGGCGAGTCCTGAACTTGAGAGGTTGATGCTTTCGGTAAATTTACGGGTAGACCCTCGGATTTGGATAAAGACAAAGAGGAAACAATGAAAAACGTCAATATGGCGAAGGTTACATCAATCAGTGGCACGATGTTGATCTGGGGAATACTATCAGGTTCATCGGGTAGGCGCATAGTTAGATTCTCTTGGTAGTTTTTCGTAGTGGTGACGGTACAATAGCTCTAGCTGGCCTCCGGCTTCCTGCATAAAAGCAATCTGCTGTAAGTAAAACCCACGAAACATATTAGCAAATACGAGCGTAAAGATTGCCACCACTAACCCCATTGCCGTAGAAACGAGGGCTTCGCTAATCCCCCCGGTAACGCCCGCGGCATTGGTGCCTGCAGCATCTCCCAGTTTGAGGGAGTCAAAGGTGGTAATTAAGCCCAAAACTGTTCCGAGCAACCCAAATAGCGGGGAGAGGGTGATAATGGTGTCAAATATTGTATTGAATCGCTTCAAAACGGGGATTTCTGCCTGAGCTGCACTCTCTAAGACCAAACGAAATTCTTCGATGTTGGGCGAGTCTAATTCTAATGCTTCCAAAAAAATTCTGGCTAACGGCAAATCAGCGTTTACTTGTAACTTTTTGATGGCGGAATCCGGGTTTTGACTGTAAAGTCTTAGCACTTCCCGCACGACCCGCCGCTGTCGCTGATTCACTTTAAACCAAAAGACAAGACGCTCTAAAATCAGTGCGACTGCTGCGATTGACGAGGCAAGCAGCGGCCAAGAAACAATGCCCCCAGCGCGAAAAATGTAAATGAAATTATCCATTAGTTTGTATTCTCGTTAGCTGTGTTGAGTGAGCGCAAGCTGCCTAATGGTGCAATTAGCCCGATCGAAGGCTGGTAGAGTTTCTGCGTCAAGTCGGCACAAGTGATTCAGGCTGCGAATTGTTTCACTCAAGTGCGATCGCGATCGCGATCGCACAAACGCACTACCTGTATGTGACTATCTTCGTCTGTACCCAAAATGCTCCTAATGTGATCACGACCGAGATCGCGACAGATTGTTCTGCCAGTGCTTCTTTGCTAAATATTTGCGTTAGGACTTGACAATAATCTTCAATAATTTTAAAGATTCTCAACTAGGTTTCCACAAAGTTCAGGGTTTGTCAAGTCATGATCCACCTTTTTAAATAAATATTACCTATCAACTGGAAAAGTAAAATTAACTTTACTTATTAAAGTATTTTTATGAAAAGCTTGAGAATGTGGAAATTTGTTGGTATATTACGGGCTAGAGTATTGCAGTTAAGGCATTTTTGAACCTTGCCCTACCAGAATCAGAACATTGACAGAGCCCATAAGAGCAAGGTAGACGCCCCCAAAGGAAATGCTGATTGGTAGCGTCTAGTCACTATCTCAAAATTAAATAATGAAAATTAATTGCAAGAGTCTTGAACAGGGTGACAGTCTTCTTATAGGATGGGTAGGTTCATAATTGATAGCAAGCTCAACAGGCTGTTGGTAGCTTGTTTCGGGTTATGTGGGGGAGCCAGCGAGGACGTTGCCAACCCATCCATCAAGGAGATTGATAAGGCATGAGTTTTTCAAATATTTCGGCGACGCAAAGAGAACAACAAGAAGAAGCTCTCAAAAAAGTTCTGGCGATCAGTCTATTAGCCTCAAGCTTACTGCACGGTGTCGCGCTGCCGTTGAGCCTCAACTTGGTCGAACCTGCTGAATTTGCAGAGGAACCCATTGAAGTTGTTGTGCTTGATGAACCCAAAGTAGAGGAAACCCAGCCAGAGCCGACTATTCCAGAAAAGGTATCTCCCCCACCTGAGACGTTCAAACCAGAACCGCCAGCAGAGCCAAGTCCCCCAGAGGAGTCACCCGTAGCCGCAACGCCCCCGCCGATTCCAGAGGAGCCACCCGTAGCGGTAACGCCCCCGCCGATTCCAGAGGAGCCACCCGTAGCGGTAACGCCACCGCCGATTCCAGAGGAGCCACCCGTAGCGGTAACGCCACCGCCGATTCCAGAGGAGCCACCCGTAGCGGTAACGCCACCACCAATTCCAGAGAAGCCACCCGTAGCGGTAACGCCACCACCAATTCCAGAGAAGCCACCCGTAGCGGTAGCGCCACCACCAATTCCAGAGAAGCCTTCTCCCCCACCTCAACAGGATTTTAATTCCCGAGAAACTCCTAAAGCCCCGATCGCCAACGAACCCGAAACTCCCTCGCCCGATCCTCCAAAAAGCGAACCACCCGTTACCGAACCCCGCCCCAAGCGTGGTGGGAGTCTCCCAGACCTTACCGATGCTGGAAATCCCAACTCCCCAGCCAGCCCTGAAAATAATAACCCGCCTGCTTCGGCGGGTAGCGGGGAGCCTTCCTCAGAACCATTAAATCCTTCTTCCGGGCCCATACAGCGATCGCCCGGGGCCGGGTCGCCTGTCACACCTACTAGGCCAGGAGGCGGTGGCAATTCTGGAAATGCGATCGGAGGTTTAGGAAACCTTGCCTCTGGTGGCCCCGGAGGCGGAAGCCCTGGAGGTGGAAGCCCTGGAGGAAGTGCCTCGAACTCACCATCTGGCGCCAGCGAAAATGGCGACCTACCTTCCTCAGAGCCATTTGGGGATGGTTCGGGGCGATTGGGAAGATCGGCGACGGCTGGCTTACCAGGTTCTGGAGGCGGAGGCCCTGGAGGCGGAGGCTCTGGAAGCGGAGGCTCTGGAAGCGGAGGCTCTGGAAGCGGAGGCCCTGGAGGCGGAGGTTCTGGAGGCGGAGGTTCTGGAGGCGGAGGTCGTGGAGGCGGAGGCTCTGGAAGCGGTTCGGGGTCAGGGCAAAAACCGACAAATCCAGGAAGAGGGGGGAGCCCTTCGCGCGCTCCCGGCACGCCTGGAGGCACTTGCATTAGTGGCTGCGGTAAACCTAACTATCCGAGCGCAGCCAGAGAAGAAGGGCGCCAAGGCCAAGTGGAACTCATTTGTGACATTGACCCCAACGGTAAGACAGTCAACATCAAGATCTTGACTCCTAGCAAATACAACGACTTGAATCGCGCAGCGATGAAAACAGTAGAAGAAAGGAAATATGCCCCATCAGAGAGTGGCATTCAAGGAGAAAGAATAACCATTACCTTCCTGCTCACTGACTAGGGATTTTTTTGAGACTCTAGCAATTTGGCTGGAAATTCTATAGCACCGTCCAAGGAATAGCAAAGTTAAAAGTTGAATTTTTTGTGAATTATGAATTTGGGAATGTCGTCACCAATATTAAGTAAACTTCAGCGAGTTGGACTCGCTCTATTACTTGGTTCCAACTTGGGAATTGCTTTGTTGTTTGCCAACCCTCACAGCGCAATGGCAGGAGTAATTACTTTACCCGATGGCGGACGTTGCGAGGGAGAATTGAGCGAGGGAAAACTCAGCGGCCCCGGCATCTGTCAATATGCCAACGGCGATCGCTACGAAGGCCAATTTCTCAACGGCAAACCTCACGGTCAAGGCATCTATACTTTTAAAGAAGAAGGTCGATACCAAGGAGAATTTGCCGATGGTGAATTCAACGGTCAAGGTGTCCGCGAATTTGCTAACGGCAACCGCTACGAAGGCACTTTTAAAAACGGTGAGTTCGATGGTACAGGAACTTTTACCTCAACTAACGGCATTCGTTACGAAGGCTCTTTTACCAATGGTTCTCCCAGCGGTCGCGGGGCTTTTACGTTCAGTAATGGCACTCGTTGCGAAGGAGATATTAAAGAAGGAAAAGTTAACGGCAAAGGCGTCTGTCAATATGCTAATAAGAACCGCTACGAAGGAGAGTTGCTGAATAATCTACCTCACGGGCAGGGAATTTATACCTTTGCTGAAGGAGGTCGTTATGAGGGGCAATTTAGTGAAGGGCAGTTTCACGGTAAAGGGGTTCGCGAATATCAGAACGGCAACCGCTATGAAGGAGAGTTTGTGAAGGGCAACCTTCAAGGTCAGGGGTTGTTTACTTTTAAAGAAGGGGGACGTTATCAAGGGCCGTTTGACAATGGAGAATTTAGTGGTGAAGGTGTCCGTGAGTTCGCCAATGGAAATAGCTATAAAGGCACTTTTGTCAAGGGTAAGATGAGCGGGAAAGGAGTTTTTATTTTTGCTAATGGCGATCGCTGCGAAGGCGAATTTAGGGATGGTCAGTTCAACGGCAAAGGTACCTGTATTTACGCCAATGGCGATCGCTATCAAGGTGAATTCCTCAACGGCCAGAAACACGGGCAAGGTTCTTATCTATATGCAGATGGAACGAAAGTAGAGGGAACTTGGCAACAGGGGCAGCTTAAAAAATAACCTTATAACCTATCTCGCCCTACTTGTTTACCCCTCCTCCTCACCAATGGCATTAATGCGCTTTAGGGCCGACACACGGGCGTTTCATAGCGCTTTTCAAGTTGGTGAGCGTAGCGGAGGGCTTTTAATTTCACATCCGATTTACACAGGGTGTTTTTTCGGATTTTCTGGATGTCTCGAAGAGGTGTTATTTTTTTAACAGCAGATGGACGCCGATAGACGTAGATAGGTTACGTTTTTGGCCATCGGATTTGTATAATTTTCTCCCTTGTTCTCCATAAAAGGGATTTAAATCCTCGGCGTTTTGTTCGTGCAGCTTGTTGAAAATGCTGTTATGTCTCAGTTTAACCCTAGCCAATTAATTTCCAGTGTTTCTACAACTAAAAAAACAAGGTCGCCGGATTGTCTCGTTATTGATGAGTTTTATTTTAGTTTTGCTTCTAAATAATGGGGTTCAATCCTCGCCTGAAATCGGCAATCAAATCCTTTGGGATACCTATGGAATTCCACATATTTATGGAGAGAATAGTAAAAGCCTTTTCTACGCTTTCGGCTGGGCGCAGATGCAAAGTCACGGTAATCTGATTTTGCGTCTTTACGGCCAAGCTCGCGGGCAAGCTGCCGAATTTTGGGGCGAAGATTATCTGGAATCCGATCGCTGGGTGCAAACGATGGGAATTCCTAATCGCGCCAATGCGTGGTATGAATCACAAAATCCCATTTTTCGCAACTATCTCGATGCTTTTGTTGGCGGAATGAATGCCTATGCAAAAGAACACCCAGAGGCGCTCACCCAAGAATTAAAGGTAGCATTGCCCCTCAAACCTCCAGATGTATTGGCACACGCGCAACGCGTCATCAATTTTACTTTTGTAGTCGATCCAGAGCGCCTTGAAGATATCGCTGAAAATGATACCCCCAAAGGCTCTAATGGTTGGGCGATCGCTCCTTCGCGCTCTGAAAGCGGCAATGCCATGCTATTGGCAAATCCTCACCTTCCTTGGTCGGATTTATATTTATGGTACGAAGCGCAACTGATTGCCCCAGAAATTAACGCTTACGGAGCGACTCTCGTCGGATTTCCTGTATTAACGATCGCCTTTAATGACAACTTGGGATGGACTCATACTGTCAACACTCACGATGGCTGGGATGCCTATGAATTGCCCCTCGCTAACGATGGCTATCGCTTCGATGGCGAAGTCCGAAAATTTGACAGAGAAGAGAAGGTTTTAAAAGTCAAAGAAAAGAATGGAAATTTGCGATCGGAATCTCTAGTCGTGCGGCGTTCTGTTCACGGACCGATTGTCACAGAAAAACAGGGCAAAGCGATCGCCCTGCGCGTTGTCGGACTGGATAAACCAGCAGCCCTTCAGCAGTGGTGGGATATGGCACGCTCAAAGAATTTTTCTGAATTTGAAACCGCTTTAAAGCGCTTGGAAATTCCTCTGTTTACCGTCATGTATGCCGATCGTGAGGGGCATATCATGCACTTGTTTAACGGTCAAGTCCCCATACGCAAAAAAGGAGATTTTAAATACTGGTCAGGCACGATCGCAGGCAATACGTCAGAGACTTTGTGGAGCAAAAATCATCCCTATGCGGATTTGCCGCGCGTTGTCGATCCGCCCAGCGGTTGGTTGCAAAATACTAACGATCCGCCTTGGACAACGACGTTTCCCAGCGCGATCGCACCGGATAATTATCCCGCCTACATGGCACCGCGCGGCCCGATGGACTTGCGATCGCAGCGATCGGCAAAAATGCTATTAGAAGATGAAAAAATCTCTTTCGATGAATTGATGCAATACAAACATTCCACTCAGGTAGAACTCGCCGATCGCCTCCTCGATGATTTAATTCCCGCCGCACGGCAAGGCAGTGAAAAAGCGCGCCGCGCTGCGGAAGTTCTCGCCACTTGGGATCGCAAAGTCGATGCTGACAGTCGCGGTGCGGTGCTGTTTGCCTTTTGGAAAAAAGCGATGGATGCCGATCGGTTATTCGCTAAACCTTGGAGCGAAGATGCGCCGCTAACGACGCCAGACGGGTTGGCAAATCCTGCGGAGGCGGTGCGGGTGCTGGAAGCGACAGCAACCAAAGTTGAGGTAACTTATGGCGCGTTAGATGTCGCATGGGGGGAAGTCTTCCGATTGCCTGGGGTGGCGAATCTGCCTGCAAATGGAGCTGACGGTGCTTTGGGTGTATTTCGCTCAGTATGGTTCGCTCCTGGGAAGGACGATCGCTTTCAAGCGGTGGCGGGCGATTCTTTTGTGGCCGCGATTGAGTTCTCGAATCCGGTCAAAGCGATGGCGCTAAACAGTTACGGCAACGCCACTCAACCTGGTTCGCCCCACGCCGGCGATCAGTTGCAGCTATTTGCTCGCAAGGAATTGCGCCCTGTATGGCGATCGCGATCGGAAATTGAAGCTCACCTGAGTTCGCGCCAAAAACTATAGCAGAAGGAAGAAGGAAGAAGGAAGAAGGAAGAAGGAAGAAGGAAGGAGGAAGAAGGAAGAAGTTAAAAGACTTTTTTCCGTGTCCCCTTTACGCATCGCGTAGCAGTCGGCAAGCATACCCACCGACTGCAACGAGGAATAAGCCCAGGGCGGAGATAGCGTATAACAAAGCCATGCCAGCACCGGCACCTGTCCCCAGAATTCCGCCAAAAATAGCTGCTAAAAAACCTCCCGGTTGCATGGCGGGTTCAAAGACGCGATCGGCAAGTGGCCCTGCGATCAATAAACCGATCGCGGACGCCAATTGCACGATGACTGCTCTGGTAGCAAAAACGCGGCCCTGTACCTCTGGTGCGACTTTCGCCAGCCAGATTGCCTCGTTGGAACTGCCGAGGATGGGGAAATTGAAAGACGAACAAAATTGAGCGGGAATCCAGATGGAAAGCGCCTGACCGAAAGCAAAGACTATTTTACTCAAGCCCGCGCCTGCCATGCCGAGCAGAAAGCCCCGGATTCGGCGTTTGGGGCCGCCCCAAATACTGACGATTGATGCTCCTAAAACGCCGCCTGCGCCGGCGGCTGAAAGAATAGTACCGAGGATTCTGGCATTATTGCCGGTGCGTGCCAGAATCATCGGTGAGTAGAGGGCGGCGCCGATGTCGTGAGCGAACCAGAATAGCGAAACCGACACCAGCAAGGCAAGTAGGCTGGGACGCTGGACGATGTAGCGGAATCCGAAGCTGAGTTCTTGCAATAGGTGGGGGCGAGTCGGCTGGGGATTGGAGGCGATCGCGGGCTGGGGTATTTTGACAGATACTAGGGTGGCGATCGCGATTGTAAAAGTTGCCAGGTCGATCGTAAAAATCCCGCTCAACCCAATCACAGAATAGAGAATGCCCGCCAGCGTCGGAGCAATAATACTCGCGCCGTATTTTGCCAAAAAACTTAAACTGCTAGCGCGGCTGTAATGCTTTTCTGGCATCATTGTGGCGATCGCTGCGGAGTAAGCTAACTGCTGAAGTTGGTCAAAAATTCCGTTAATCGCAGCCGCTACATATATATGCCATATTTGCAGGTTTTGGCTGATATAAAGTAATAGGATAGTGAGCGTTAACAAAGCTGAAACCGCATCACCGCTCCCCATCAAAAATTTTCGATTCCAGCGATCGACGAGAATGCCAGCAACCGGAGCAAGCAAGATGCGCGGCAATTGAGTAAAAAACATCAACAAAGCCAAAGCCGTCACTTGACTGGTGGACTCCCAAATCCAAATAGTCAGCGCAAACGCGGACATAGCGCTGCCAATCATCGAAGCAGTTTGTCCGAGCCAGAGTTGAATAAATTTTTGCATTAAAGAAGCGATTGATAGGATTTAAAATTCAGAGAATCGGGGTTTTTAGGCAGGAGAATGACACCCGCATCCAACCGCACACCGCTCTCATTAAAACCAAGGCCATTGCTGGCTCAGTGGAGATAATTCTTCATATTGCTGTCTCGCCTCCTTGCGGTAAAATTTCGCCAAATGCCGCTGCCGCCACATTAGTACGCCCGTAACAAACAGTACAATCGCTGCTAATCCTGCGATCGCGTGTACAAGTCGCAAGTAAATTCCGCCATAGCTGCCAATATGTAGCGGATAAAGCGAGTTGAGAATTCGATTTGCTACAGAAGCTGAATTTACACTGTCAGCCTGCAATATTTTGCCACTATATTGGTCGAGATAAATGGTGCTAACCCCGTTTGGGTGAGGCTCATTGGGAAATTTTTTCCGTACTTTAAAAGTTGCTTCAGGCTTCAAAGGCAGAGAAATAAAAGTGGTTTTAGCTTCCGGCCAAACGGTATTAACTTGGTGTAAGATTTCGTCAAGGTTTTGCCTCGAACTGCTAGAGTCGGGATGAGAAGTCAAGGCGGGCTGTGGCTTTTGATTCGTTAGCAAATAAAGCGTCGATTGAACCGGCTCGTAAAAAATTATCGCTGTCCCTGTAGCGGAGATGAGTATGAGAAAAGCGACCGATACAATGCCCGAAACGTTATGTAAATCAAATACAGTCCGCTGCCAGTGAGCTTTCCAATTAATAGAAAATCCGCGAACCAAATTGCGCCAGCCCGTCCAAAGAACCAAGCCAGTGAAAGTTAGTCCTAGCATTACTAGACCGCAAATACCGACCACAAGATGACCGAATTCTCCTCCCGCTAATTCCGCGTGTAACGTAAAAATAAAACCTGTAAAAGTTTCTTTCCAAAGGCGCCCACCCGTAATTTTTCCACTGTAAGGATTGACATAAACGCTAACTATTTCCTCACTCTTTGACAGCATTGAAACTTGGCAAACATCCTCCGCTTCTCGTGGCAGCAAGATACTAAGAGCTTGATTTTGCGGATAAGCTTTTTCGACAATCTTCAGGACATTTTCCAGCGGTATCCGTTCGGCTTGAGGAATTACTTGCAGAAGTTGGGGATTGAAGAACCGCTCGATTTCGGGGCCGAAAATTAGCAAGCTGCCCGTTAAAGCAATTACTGCTAGAAATATTCCTACCACCAACCCCAAATACAAGTGCAGTTTGAATGCGAGTTTGCGGAACTTCATCTCTAAATTTTTCTCAAAGCCGTTAACTGTTGTCATTAAGGTAAAACCGATAGTCCGACAGGGAATGAATTCCCTGTCTCAAAGCTAAAGTCCTCGCTATGAGGACTGAGAAAAACACTTTTCAACTCCTTAGTCCTATGCAAGAGGACTTTAGCTATTAGACAGGGGTTTCAACCCCTGGCGGACTAGCGGGTGGGCGCGAGGACTAGCGGACTAACAGCTTAAATTGACACCAATGGGTTATTGGAGTGTCCCTACGGGGATATTGAATCTACCTCATAAACCTGCAATCTGCTGTAATTACCAGTTAAGGCGGTAATTAACACTGAGAGTTAGACCTCTCCCTGCATAATTAACGCTGTCCCGATCCAAATCCAGCGGAGTATTGCGAGATCACGGGAAAATATTGATTATTCAATAAATTCTCCACTTTGACTTCTAGCAGCCCAGAGCCAATTTTAACCGCGCTGATGTAATCCAGTGTGAGATAGCTGCTAATCGGGCCGCCATCCGAGCCGTCTTTGAATGCTCGATCGCGATTTCCAGAATATAATAACTGTAACCGATTGTTCCATCCCGGCAAAGTTTCGTTTTGAACATAAGCTGTTAGCTTGAGTGGTGGAATTCGGCTGCTATCGAGGGCGAGGTAACTGTTTTCGTCCTCATATTCGCCTTGAATATAAGTAGCAGTCCCGCCGAGCGACCATGCTTGTCCAGGTTGCCAATCCACAGTTCCTTCTAAGCCATAAATGCGTTCTGGGGAGCGCTGTAGTTCCAGGCGGCCTGTGTTGCCAACTGGTGTAAAACGGACTCCTAGATCGGAGGTATTGTAAAAAGCGGCAAGCGACATTTGCACGGATTGCCACCCTCCTCGAATGCCAATTTCGTAGCTGTTGACTTTTTGCGGTTGAGTTACTTCTAACGAAGATTCAATTCCGACAAAATCGTCGGGGGGTTGGCGGAGGATGCGGCCGAAATCTGGAACTGAGAAACCTTGAGAAAAGTTGCCAAATATGTTGAAGTTGTCAGTAATTTTATAGACAGCTCCTGTATTAAATAGGGTGGCGTTAAATTTGCGATCGCCTCCTTCGATCTGGCGCTCATTAAAAGTGGTATAATCATTGACGTTTAACCCGAGGCGTTCGTGACGTATCCCACCACTTAGAATGACGATATCGTCAATATTCCATTCCAATTGACCGAAAAAGCCAAGGCTGTTGAAAGTGTAAGGAGGAACGAAAGGACGCTCGGAGATTTTCCGGTAAACCCGGCCACCACTTGCGTCAAATCTCTCCGGGTCGTACAGGTCGAAACGCTGTCTGCTATCTTCAGTAACATAGTCAGATCCCCAAGTTAATCGAAGATTTTCGGCACGGGATAAAGGAGTGTTGATCGCAAGCCTTCCTCCTATTTGTTCGGTGTTGGTGCGCGAACGAGTAACACCGACAAACGGCCCAAAGAAATCGGACGTGCGGTAATCCGAAGGAACACCTACATTGGAATGCGTTCGATAGTAAATTTGACTTTGAAGGCTGCTGCCAAAAAGGTTTTGGTTGGTGTAACTTAAGTTGAGCTGTGTATTCCTATTTCCCGGTGTTTCCCCGGCGATATCCAAATTTCCGGTTCGGATGGCGCGGGCTTTTTGGCGTCCTTCCTGGTCGTCAACACTAAAGTCTGGAATTACATTGGGATCTTGAGTTTCCCGATAGTGATTGACAGTTAGTTGCAGCCGCTGTTCGGTGTCCAAATCTACCCCGACTTTGCCCATCACGTTGAAGAGGGTGCTGCTATCTCCGCCGAGTTCAAAAAAGGGAATGCGATCGCCTTTGGCATCGTAAAAAGCTCCACTTCTAGCGAGCGACACAGTGCCCGTCATATCGAAATTACCCGTTCGGCCAGACATCGTATGCTGAGCGTTAAAGCCTAAAGCATCTCTTGTGTTTGTTAAAGCGCTACTGACGCCCACTTCAGTAACAGCAGTTAGCCTTTCCTCAGTTGGCCGACGAGTAATAATATTAACCACGCCACCTGTAGCCTGAGCGCCGTAGATTGCGGTAGACCCCCGCACTACTTCAATGCGGTCGATCGCACTGGGATCGATGTTTCTAAAATCCCTGACAAAAGATTGAAGATTGGTCGTTTGCGGCACGCCGTCAATCAGAACGGAAACGTTGCGACCCCGCAAAGTTTGACCATAAGTACTCGTAGTTTGAGTCGGCGGCGCGAAACCGGGAACCTGATTTGCCAGAGCTTCCCCGACATTTCTCGATGGCCCTACCTGCTGCTGAATTTCTTCTGAGTCTATCACCGTTATAGAGCGCGGCACGTTCGTCACTCTTTGTGCGGTTCGTGTTGCAGTGACGACGATTTCAATCGGGTCTCTCCCCGCCTGTGGCGTTCCGGGTGGCTGTGTCGGTGATCCTGGTGGCTGTGCTGTAGGCGGTAAGGGTTCTCCGGGCGTTCCTGGCGGCTGCGCTGTAGGCGGCAAGGGTTCTCCGGGCGTTCCTGGCGGCTGTGCTGTAGGCGGCAAGGGTTCTCCGGGCGTTCCTGGTGGCTGCGCTGTAGGCGGTAAGGGTTCTCCGGGCGTTCCTGGCGGCTGGGCGGTCGGTGGCAAGGGTTCTGCGGGTATCTCTACCTGCTGCCCGGTCGGTGGCAAGGGTGCTGCGGGTGTCCCCGGCCGCTGTGTTGTAGGAGCCGGTGCAGCCGGGCGAGCAGTCATCTCCGAGGTGGGTTTTAAGCTGAGAATCAGACCCGCAGCGTTAGGAATCACCCGTGCCACTGGTTGACCCCTCTCGCCAATGACTCTGATTCGGATGCTGTTGTTATCTAAAGGAGTAACGGTGACAGAAGCAATTCCCGCAGCCGGTTTGTCTTGACGAAACTCATTTCCCCCCGGTAGTCGCAGTTGAGCGGTGATGGCATCAATTTGTAAAGTTTCGCCAAAGGTGGTGGTGAAGACTTGCAGGGGTCTTCCATCTTCAGTGTCTAGGATGATTTCAATACCTTCTGGCGTGGGGTTGAGGCGAACGCCCGTCACCTGCGCGATGTTGGAAGCGCACGCCGACTGAGCGACTAACGCCGACACGACTCCTGCCAGCCCAAGGCTACTTAAAAATTTCTGCGATCTGTTCATTAGTCTTGAATCAACAATTGATAGAACTTCGGATATGTGGTTTGCGTTGTTTGCACAACATGATTTGTGGCAGCGTTGCTGCTCTTGTGGGCAGGAGTGAAACTGACCTGCGGAAGATACGACCTAGTTGTCGGGCGCACTTCGATCCGATTCTCCCGTCGCTAGCAGCCTTTGTCTGGCAGGAAGCGCGTGAGGGCGAACGCCTCTGTCCGGTGGCGCTCTAGACGATCGCCCACGGTGGGCATTTTCCTCGGTTAAAGGAAGTAGTCGCTGGACGCTTAATGAGAAAGTGCCTTAATTAGATAACAGAGGACTTGCATCTGTCAAGAGTTAACTAATGAAAACTAATTGCATTTTAAAATAGGGGGTATCACCCCTCTCTCTAGGTACCAGTTGCCTATTATGGTTTCTTGTCAGGGCTAGACAAACGACCGCCTAAAATGCTATGGCAAGAGTTAGAAAAGATTGTCATATAGGAAACCATAGGAGTCAACAAATTTGCTAAACGACTCTTGACAATAAATATCATCTAGCATAGGATGCTTAAAGTCGATAGCCGTAAAGCCCCTGAAGCTGATATCGAAGCTGGCTCGGACTGAAATCGCCCCGGAGCCATTGCCGAACAGCGCGATCGACAAAAAAACCTCAAAACAAGCACTAATACCCGGATTGAAGACTAAAACGCGCTGATGGGAGACTCGTAACGCCCGACAACTGTTCACAGAAAGTCTATGTGGAAAGAATTTGGCGGAACTGGTTGGCGTACTGCAAACAAGATTTATAGGTAAAAAGAATCGATGAGTGACGCAAGCATTAAGGGACACCAACTCACCGAAAGTTGTACTTTAGTAGAACTCCTGCAAAACAGAGCATTACACCAACCAGAGCAGAAATATACTTTTCTGTTAGACGGAAAAACTGAAACCGCCAGTTTGACTTATCGAGAGTTAGACGCGATCGCCCGATCGCACGCCGTGCGACTTCAGACATTGGGAGTCACTGGCGAACGAGCCTTACTGCTTTTCCCACCAGGATTGGACTATCTCGCCGCCTTTTTTGGATGTTTGTACGCCAAAGTGATCGCAGTTCCCCTCTATCCGCCGAAGCTGAAACGGAATTTAGCGAAAATTAGTGCGATCGCCAAAGACGCAGGAGCAAAAGTTGCGATCGCTCCCGCGCGACACTTGGAAAATTTAGAGCAGCTATGCGAGCAAGCGCCGGAACTCAAAGGGCTGCACTGGCTGAGTGCAGAGATGCTTGCCGATGACGGCGAAAAGTGGCAGCAGCCACCCATCCATCCCGACTCCGTGGCTTATCTTCAGTACACTTCCGGCTCAACCTCCACCCCCAAAGGCGTAATGGTGAGCCACGCCAACGTTTTGTACAACATCGAATACATTCACCGAGGCTTTCACCACGATGCCGAAAGCGTTGCCGTAACGTGGCTTCCCCCCTTTCACGACATGGGGTTAATTGACGGATTGCTCAAACCTTTGTATCTGGGAATTCCCTCTTACTTCATGCCGCCAGCCGCGTTTATTCAAAACCCGATGTGCTGGTTGGAAGCGATTTCGCGCTACAAAGCTACCCACAGCGGCGGGCCAAATTTTGCTTACGATTTGTGTGCTAGCAAAATAAGCAAAATCTTGAGCGATGGCCAAAAAAAGCTCGACTTGAGTAGTTGGCGCGTCGCCTATAACGGCGCAGAACCCATCCACAAAGAAACCCTAGAGAGATTTACCAAAGCTTTTGAGCCCTGCGGTTTTCACGCGGATGCCTTTTGTCCTGCTTACGGAATGGCAGAAACCACGTTAAAAATTGCCACGGTTCGCAGCGGCGCAACACCGACTTTCTTACCTGTTGACGCTGGGGCGCTGGAAAATAATCACATTGTAGAAGTTGTCGAAGGCGATCGTGGCGCGAGAACTTTAGTTGGCTGCGGTTTCCCTGAATTTGGCACTAAAGTTGCGATCGTCAATCCCGAATCTCTGACGCAATGCCAGCCGCAGGAAGTCGGAGAAATTTGGGTAGCTGGCGAAACAGTTGCGCGAGGCTATTGGAATCGCCCAGAAGAAACAGAAAAAACTTTCCAAGCATATCTTTCAGATACCAGCGAAGGGCCATTTTTGCGAACAGGAGATTTAGGCTTTTTACGCGATCGAGAACTGTTTATTACAGGGCGACTCAAAGATTTGATTATCATCCGAGGTCGCAATCTTTACCCCCAAGATATAGAAAGAACGGCAGAGCAAAGTTACCCCACTTTACGGTTAGGGGCTAACGCAGCATTTTCCGTAAAAATTGCCGACACTGAACAACTCGTTATTGTCCAAGAAATAGAATCTCGCAAAACACCGGCCAATAGCGAGGAAATTATCCGCGCCATCCGCCATCGCATTGCGATCGAATATGAACTACAAGCCTATGGAGTAGTGCTGATTAAGCCCGGAAGTATTCCGAAAACGACCAGCGGTAAAATTCAACGTCGCGCCGCCTATGCTGACTTTCTAGCTGACAAATTGGAAGTTGTCGCCAGTAGCGTTTTAGAGATATCTGATTTTGTTGAAATAGAGAATCGCCTCACGCGAGAAAATCTGCTGACAGCCGAGTTAGCCGAACAGCAGGCACAGTTAGAAACCTATTTGCGACAGCAGGTAGCGAGGGTGCTGAAAGTCAGCATTTCTCAAATCCAATCGGCACAGGGTTTTAGTAACTTGGGTTTGGATTCATTGGCGGTATTTGAATTTAAAAATCAGATCGAAACCGATCTAAAAATAGCTTTATCAATAGAAGACTTATTCCAGGAATTAAGTCTTGCTCAACTGGCTGCAAAAATTTTAGAAAAATTGGCTGAAGCCCCGAAAATTGCGTCTATTCAGGCAGTTTCTCGCCTACAAAATATCCCCCTGTCTTTTGCTCAAGAGCGCTTATGGTTCTTTGACCAATTGGAACCAGGAAACCCCTTTTATAACCTCTGCGGTGCAGTTCGGATCACAGGACAACTCAATGCAGAAGCACTCAGGCAAAGTATTGAGAAAATTATCGAGCGGCACGAGGTTTTGAGAACGGCATTTGTCGCTGTGGAAGGGCAACCGATACAGGTTGTCGCTGCTGCGGGCGATTGGACGCTGCCGCTGATAGATTTGAGCGATCGCTCCCCAGACGATCGCCAGGCCGAGGTACAAAGGCTGTCGGCCCTCCAAGCGCGAGATCCCTTTGACTTGGGGCAAAGCTCTCTGCTGCGCGCCCAACTGCTGCGCCTCGACTTCACAGAGCACGTCTTACTTCTAACCGTGCATCATATCGTTTTTGATGGTTGGTCCCTGGGCGTATTTCTCCGGGAGTTGGCAGAATTTTATCAAGCTTTTTCTAGCGATCGTTTACCCTTGCTTTCCCCGCTGCCAATTCAATACGCCGACTTTGCCACATGGCAGCGCCAGCAGTTGCAAGGAGAAATATTAGAGACGCAACTGGCTTACTGGAAGCAGCAGTTAAGTGGCAGCTTGCCGATTCTAAATTTACCAACAGACTTTCCTCGCCCCGCCGTTCAAACGTTCCAGGGTGCGAGACAAACTTGGGAGTTGCCCAAAGATTTGAGCTTGGCACTGGCCCAATTGGGCCAGCAAGAAAAAGCCACCCTATTTATGACGTTGCTGGCAGCCTTCAAGACGCTGCTTTATCGCTACACGGGGCAGACAGATATTTTAGTTGGCTCTCCCATCGCCAACCGCAATCGCAGCGAAATAGAAGCATTAATTGGATTTTTTGTCAATACTTTAGTGCTGCGGTCTGACTTAAATGGAAATCCGAGTTTTCGAGAGTTGCTAAGCAGCGTGCGAGAAGTGGCATTAGGCGCTTACGCGCATCAAGATGTACCGATTGAGAAGCTGGTCGAGGAGTTGCAGCCAGAGCGAGATTTGAGCTACTCGCCGCTGTTTCAGGTGGCGTTTGCCTTGCAAAACGGCTTGACGCAGACTATAGAATTGCCAGGGCTGACCTTAAATTCCCATGAAATCGATACCGGAACGGCTAATTTCGACTTGATGCTATTTTTGGAAGAAACCGAGCGGGGGTTGACGGCGACGTGGGAGTACAGCACGAACCTGTTCCAACCCAGCACGATCGCGCGGATGCAAGGGCATTTTCAGATTTTGTTGGAAGGAATTATCGCCAATGCCGACACGCGCATTTCAGAGTTGCCATTGTTGAGCGATCGCGAACGGCATCAACTCCTAATCGAGTGGAATAATACGCAAGTCGATTATCCAAAAGATTCTACAATTCACCAGATTTTTGAAGCTCGGGCGCAGCAGACACCCGATGCCATTGCGGTGGTGTTTGAAAACAAACAGCTCACCTATAAGGAACTAAACCAAAAAGCGAATCAAGTCGCGCACTACCTGCAAAAACTCGGTGTAAAACCTGAAGTCCGCGTCGGAATTTATGTCGATCGCTCCCTAGAAATGGTGGTGGGATTGCTGGGAATTATTAAGGCTGGCGGCGCTTATGTTCCGCTCGATCCGGCGTATTCAAGCGAACGCTTGAGCTTCATGCTGGAGGATGCCAAGGTTCAAGTGCTGCTGGCGCAGTCGCATTTAGATGAGAAGATTCGCGATCGGGCGTCGAGTGCAGTTTTCCTTGATTCAGACTGGGAAAACATCGCGCGAGAAAGCAAAGAAAATTGTTTGAGCGATGTAACACCCGATTGTCTCGCTTATGTAATCTATACATCAGGTTCGACAGGGAAACCCAAGGGCGTTCAAGTCAACCATCGCAGCGCCGTTAATCTTTTTGCAGCCACTTACCCCCTATTTAATTTTAGTGAGCGCGACGCTTGGACTGTTTTTCACTCTTACGCTTTCGACTTCTCCGTATGGGAAATTTGGGGAGCACTTGTTCACGGCTGCAAGCTGGTTATCGTCCCTCTCGAAGTGACTCAATCGCCCTTGGCTTTTTACCAATTGCTGTGCTCCGAGCGAGTTACCATTCTCAATCAAACTCCTTCAGCAATTCGCCAACTGATTGACGCTCAAAAAACAGCAGATCGCGAGCCAAAATGGAGCCTGCGCCTAATTATTTGCGGCGGAGAAGCTTTGCCTGCAGAACTCGCTTCTGAGTTGCTTGAGTGGAACCTCCCCCTTTGGAACTTTTACGGCCCCACAGAAGCCACTGTCTGGACAGCGATCCATCGGATAAAATCCGTTGAATCAAAGCGCGGTTCGATCCCGATTGGTCGCCCTCTTCCCAACACCCAGCTCTACATTCTGGACGCAAATTTGCAGCCGGTTCCTGTAGGCGTTTTGGGCCAACTGTATATCGGCGGCGCTGGCTTATCCAGAGGCTATTTGAACCTACCCGAACTAACTGCCCAAAAGTTTATTCCCAATCCCTTCTGTGAGGAAATCGGGGCGCGGTTGTACAAAACTGGAGATATTGCCCGCTACCTGCCAGATGGAACGATTGAATTTTTAGGCCGCAGCGACAATCAAGTCAAAATTCGCGGTTTCCGAATTGAACTGGGCGAGATTGAAGCGGTACTGAGCCAGCATCCAGCAGTGCGGGAAAGTGTAGTGCTGCTTGGGGAGGATAATTCAGGCGAAAACTGCTTGGTGGCTTATATCGTTTCTAGCTCAGAATTCAGCACTGGGCAGCCATCTTTAATTAGCAAACTGCGTGGCTTTCTCAAAGAAAAGCTGCCACAATACATGATCCCTTCAGCCTTCGTGCTGCTAGAGGCTCTGCCTTTAACATCTAATGGAAAAATCGATCGGCGATCGCTCAGAGCGCCCGATGTAGAAAGATCGGAGTTAAACGCAGCTTCTGCACCTCGCACTCGGGAAGAACAGTTACTCGCTGAAATTTGGAGTCAGGTTCTCGGCGTCAAACAAATAGGAATTGGCGACAATTTCTTCGAGTTGGGAGGACATTCCCTGCTGGCAACGCAACTGATTGCTAAAGTTCGAGAAGCGTTTCAGGTAGAGTTGCCACTACGCAGTTTGTTTCAGTGCCCGACGGTGGAAAGTTTGGCGGCTGTAATTTCTCCGCAAAAAAGTGATGCGGTAAAACAAGTTTTTGCCAATAGCCTGCCGGTAATAACGCCCGATCCAGAGGGGCGGCACCAGCCCTTCGGGCTCACCGACATCCAGCAGGCTTACTGGATCGGTCGCGGAGAAACGTTTGAGTTGGGCGGGGTCGCCACGCACATTTATGCAGAGATTGAAAGCGTCAATTTAGACCTAGAGCGATTCAGCCAAGCTTGGCAGCAATTAATCGAACGTCACGAGATGCTGCGAGCGATCGTCAGACCAGACGGGCAGCAGCAAATCTTGGAGCAGGTGCCGGCTTATCAAATTCAAGTTTTAGACCTGCGCGGGCAAAATTCTCAGGTCGTAAATTCTCAGATCGAAGCGGTTCGCGAGTCTCTGTCCCATCAGGTAATTCCGAGCGATCGCTGGCCTTTATTTGAAATTCGCGCCTCTGTGTTAGATGACCGGCGGGTGCGGCTGCACTTCAGCTTTGATGCCTTGATTGCCGACGCTTGGAGTTTTCAAATGCTGGGTCAGGAATGGGCCAAGCTTTACCAGAATCCCAACGAAACCCTTTCGGACATTGAAATCTCCTTCCGAGATTATGTCTTTGCAGAATTAGCCTGCCGCCATACAGAAGAGTACCGGCGATCTGTGGATTACTGGCAAAGCCGCATTCCCACTTTACCGCCGGCACCGGATCTGCCCTTGATTAAGAATCCGGCTGCCATCGAAAAACCCCGTTTCGAGCGCCGAACCGGCCAATTAGACCCAAAAACCTGGCAGCAACTCAAAAATAAGTCAACTAAAGCGGGCAGCACCCCTTCGGGAATCTTGCTCGCTGCTTTTGCGGAAGTTCTGGCTGTTTGGAGCAAAAATCCTCGGTTTACCATTGGGCTAACTCTGTTTAATCGCTTGCCCTTGCACCCTCAAGTTAATGAGATCGCGGGAGATTTCACCTCACTGATATTGCTTGCGGTCGATAACTCGGCGCGGGATAGCTTTGCAGCTCGGGTTCGGCGACTCCAAGAGCAATTGTGGGATGACCTCGACCACCGCTATTTCAGCGGCGTGCAAGTTTTGCGGGAGTTGCTCCGCCAACAAGGGAGGGTTTCAGCAGCGCTGATGCCGGTGGTGTTTACCAGCACCCTGACTCAAAATGCCGAAGGAGAACAAAATTTCCCGCTGCACTGGCTGGGAGAGACAGTTTGCGCCATCACTCAGACACCCCAAGTTTTCTTAGACGTTCAGGTGTCGGAAGAAGCGGGTGCTTTGGTTTTCAACTGGGATGCTGTGGAAGAACTTTTCCCCGCAGGGATGCTGGATGATATGTTTGCCAGTTACAGCCATTTCCTGCAGCGTTTGGCTGATGAAGCGGAAATCTGGCAAGAAGCAAATCCCCAATTATTGCCACCGACACAACTGCAGCAACGCGCCGCTATTAACGCGACCGAGGCGCCGGTGCCTGCAGAAATGCTTCACACTTTGTTTGCTGCCCGCGTGCCTTTGCACCCGCAAAAAGTGGCTGTCGTGGCAACGCATTGCACCCTGACTTATGAGGAGCTATACCAGCGTTCCCGCGCGCTGGGTTATCGACTGCAAAAGCTGGGATCTCGACCCAACACTTTAGTTGCAGTCGTCATGAAGAAAGGGTGGGAACAAGTGGTGGCGTGCTTGGGAATTCTCATGTCTGGGGCGGCCTATGTACCCGTAGACCCCGCACTGCCAAAAGAACGGCGATCGCAACTGTTAGCGCAAGCAGAAGTTGAGATAGCTGTCACCCAATCTGGGCTAGAGGTCTCCTTAGATTGGCCAGAAAACCTGCAGCGAATTTGCGCCGATACCGAAGAACTGACCGATGAATTTCACCAGCCTTTAGAGCCAGTGCAAACGCCAGAAGACCTCGCCTATGTCATTTACACCTCTGGCTCTACCGGCGTGCCCAAAGGGGTAATTATTGACCATCGCGGTGCTGTCAACACCATTGCTGACATCAACCAGCGTTTCGGGGTAGAAGCAGGTGACCGAGTGTTAGCGCTTTCTTCCCTCAGTTTTGACCTGTCAGTTTATGACATCTTTGGCACCCTAGCGGCTGGCGGAACGATTGTCTTGCCCGAATCTTCAGCCGCACAAGACCCCGCTCGCTGGGCAGAACTAATGGTGCGGGAAAACATCACCCTTTGGAATTCCGTGCCGGCTTTAATGCAGATGATGGTGGAATATGCCAGTGGCAAGCCGGAAGTTTTCCAGAATCTGCGGTTAGTCTTGCTCAGCGGAGATTGGCTGCCTCTGACTTTGCCGGGGCAAATTAAATCCTTGCGCGAATGCGTGCAAGTCGTGAGCTTGGGGGGGGCGACTGAAGCGTCTATCTGGTCGATTCTCTATCCCATTGAAGAAGTCAGCCCAGATTGTCCAAGCGTGCCTTACGGCAAACCGATGAAAAATCAGCGCTTCTATGTATTAGACGAAGCGCTAGATCCCTGTCCGGTGTGGGTTCCGGGTCAGCTTTACATCGGCGGAATTGGACTGGCCAAAGGTTACTGGCGCAATCCGGAAAAAACTGCAGCCAGCTTCATAACGCACCCCCGGACGGGCGAACGCTTGTACCGAACGGGAGATTTAGGGCGTTTCCTCCCTGACGGCAACATCGAATTTTTAGGGCGAGAAGACTTCCGCATCAAAATTCGGGGATACCGCATCGAGGCCGGAGAAATTGAAGCCGCTTTGAACCAGCACCCGGCAGTGCGATCGTGTGTAGTAACGGCATTCGGGGAAGATCTCCGTCAGAAACGGTTAGTAGCCTATGTGGTTCCCCAACAAAATCCAGCGCCAGAAACTTGCGAATTGCGGCAATTTCTGAGCCAAAAGCTGCCCGAATATATGCTGCCGTCTGCATTTGTCATGCTGGAGGCACTGCCGCTATCTGCCAATGGAAAAGTAGACCACAAAGCTCTTCCCGCACCGGATGCCGCCTTCCTTCCGAAAACCTTTGTCGCGCCTGGCACCCCGGTTGAAAAAGTTCTCGCAGGCATCTGGGCTGAAATACTCGGAGTGGAAAAAATCAGCATTCACGACAACTTTTTTATCGATTTAGGAGGGCACTCCCTACTAGCCACGCAAATCATCTCAGCCGTGCGCGACACCTTCGGGGTAGATATCCCCCTGCGCTCCTTCTTCGAGTCGCCTACCGCATCCGAGCAAGCCGCTGCCCTGGTGGAAAATCCCGCACAGCGAGAGAAAGTTGAAAATACCGCTCAATTGCTGCTGAGTCTTGCGGAACTTTCCGATGAAGAAGTAGAGCGAATGCTGGCCGAGAAAACTTCTCTCCCCGATCGGGAATTGGCGATCGCCTCTCCCTCTACTTATTAATTCCAGCAGTCTAGTCAAAATTAATCAGGGTCAAATGAGCTATTTGAAACTATCTGCAAAAAAACGCGCATTGCTGGAAGTGATGCTACGAGAAAAGGGGGTAGAATCCTCAAGCGATCGCAGAATTCCTAGAAGGAAAGAAGGCGACTCGATCCCCTTGTCTTTCGCCCAGCAACGGCTGTGGTTTTTCGACCAGTTCGAGGCGGGAAAATCTTTCTACAATCTCCCAGGCGCTATCCGGCTCAAAGGCAAATTAAATGTCGCCGTGTTGGAGCAAACTTTCAACGAAATCGTCAACCGGCACGAAGCTTTGCGATCGACTTTTACTGAGGTTCAGGGACAGCCAATTCAAGTCATTGCTCCCCCTGGAACTCGCCTGCCGCTGCCAGTAATAGACCTGCGAGAACTGCCCCAGAGCGATCGAGAGGCAGCCGTAAAGCAGCTATCTGCAAAGGAAGCGCAACAGCCCTTTGACTTAGAACGAGGCCCCTTGCTGCGAACATCTTTGCTACAGCTTAGCGAAGAAGAATACGTCCTGCTGCTGACGATGCACCACATCGTTTCAGATGGCTGGTCGATAGGAGTGCTGGCGCGGGAACTGGCGGCAATTTACGAAGCCTTATCCGCCGGAAACCAACCGCAGCTTCCAGAGCTTCCCGTGCAGTATGCCGACTTTGCGATCTGGCAGCGCCACTGGCTCTGCGGCGAAGTGCTGCAAACTCAGCTTGCGTACTGGAAGCAACAGTTGGAGGGAGCGCCTCCCTTGCTGGAACTGCCAGCCGATCGACCCCGACCTCCAATTCAGACCTCCGAAGGCGCAACCCAGTCGCTATTGCTGTCTTTCGAGCTGACAGCCGCCCTCAAAAACCTCAGCCAGCGGGAGGACGTTACCCTGTTTATGACGCTGCTGGCGGCATTTAAAGCGCTGCTTTACCGCTATACAGGGCGGACAGACTTGCTAGTCGGCTCGCCGATCGCCAACCGCAACCGCGCGGAAATTGAAGGGCTCATTGGCGTATTCGTCAATACGCTGGTGTTGCGGACTGACGTTTCCGGCGATCCTACTTTTCGAGAATTGCTTCAACGCTTGCGCGAGGTGACTTTGGGAGCCTACGCGCACCAAGACTTGCCATTTGAGAAACTGGTTGAGGAACTGCAACCCGAGCGCAGTCTCAGTTATAACCCGGTATTTCAGGTTATGTTCCAGTTGCGGAATAACCCCATGCCGCCCTTGGAGCTGCCCGGATTGACTTTAAGTCTGCTCGAGGTCGAAACGAATACGACGCAGTGTGATTTGAGCTTGGATTTAGAAGAAGTGGGAGAAAGGCTGCAAGCCTCAGTGGAATACAGCACGGATTTGTTCGATCGCGCCACCATTACCCGGATGCTCGGACACCTGCAAACCTTGTTGGAAGGTATCGCCGCTAAGCCAGAGCAGCACCTCTCCAGCTTGCCCCTGCTGACTGCTGCCGAAAAGCAGCAATTGCTGGAGTGGAATAACACCAATACGGGTTATTTTCCCAACCAGTGCCTGCCGGATCTGTTTGAAAAACAGGTGGAGCAAACCCCCGACGCCCCGGCGGCAGTCTTTGACAACCAGCAGCTAACCTACCGACAGCTCAACGCCAAGGCCAACCAAATCGCGCATTACTTGCAAAAACTGGGGGCAAGTCCAGATGTGCTGGTGGGCGTTTGCGCCGATCGCTCAGAGGAGGCGATCGCGGCTTTTCTGGGCGTCCTCAAAGCAGGTGCAGCCTACCTGCCCCTAGACCCCGCTTACCCGCCGAAGCGCTTGGCTTATATGCTCGAAGACGCCGGGGCACCACTGCTGCTGACGCAACAACACCTGTTAAACAAGCTCCCCCCGCACTCTTGCAAAGTCGTTTGTTTGGACGCAGACTGGGAGCAAGTTGCCCTGGAGAGCGAAGAAAACCCCTCTAACACAGCCACGCCTGAAAACCTCGCTTACGTTACCTACACCTCGGGTTCTACTGGACGCTCTAAAGGGGTGGCAGTCAATCGCAGCAGTCTGGTAAATGCCTATTTAGGCTGGGAAACCGCTTATGAGCTTCGGTCTGGGGTAACATCTCACCTCCAGATGGCCAGCTTCTCATTCGACGTTTTTAGCGGCGACTTGATGCGAGCGCTGTGTTCTGGCGGCAAACTGGTGCTGTGCGATCGCGATTTGCTGCTCGCGCCGCAGGAACTCTACGAACTGATGCGGCAGCAAAAGATCGACTTTGCCGAATTCGTTCCCGCCGTCTTGAGGAACCTGATCCAGTACCTAGAAGAGAGCGGACAGCGGCTCGACTTTATGAAAATCGTCGTCTGCGGCTCAGACAGTTGGTATGCCTCGGAATATGAAAAATTCCGGCAATTTTGCGGCCCTGAAACTCGGTTGATTAACTCTTTTGGCATCACTGAAGCCACCATCGACAGTTGCTATTTTGAAAGCGCGACGGGAAATTTAGCGGGCGAGCAGTTAGTGCCCATCGGACGGCCCTTTCCCAACACCCAGCTTTACATCTTAGACGCTGCCTTGGGGCCCGTGCCGATCGGCGTTCCCGGAGAACTGCACGTCGGCGGTGCAGGCTTGGCGCGAGGCTATCTCAACCGCCCCGAATTAACCGCCCAGAAATTCATTGCCCACCCCTTCTGCGAAGAAATTTCTGCTTTCGGGCCTTCAAATCGCCTTTACAAAACTGGGGATTTAGCTCGCTACTTGCCAGACGGCAATATCGAGCTAATTGGTCGCATTGACAATCAGGTGAAAATTCGCGGCTTCCGCATCGAGCTGGCAGAGATTGAGGCGGCACTCTCCCAGCATCCTGCAGTGCGGGAAAGTGCGGTTTTGGTGTGGTCCGAGACGAACGCTCGCAAGCGTCTCGTTGCTTACGTCGTCCCCGACGCCCGAGAGCAAAATTCTTCACTGTCTTCTAGCGAGCTGCGCCAGTTCCTGCAAGAACGCTTGCCAGAGTACATGGTGCCGTCTGCCTTCGTCCTGCTGGAGAAACTGCCTCTAACGCCTAACGGCAAGCTCGATCGGGCTGCGCTCCCAGCGCCAGACTTGACGCGATCCGAATTGGAAGAGACTTTCGCGGCTCCTTGCAGCAGCATCGAGCAGCAGCTAGCCAGTATTTGGATGGAGGTTCTCGGAATCGAGCGAGTGGGCATACACGACAACTTTTTCGAGTTGGGCGGAGATTCGATTCTCAGCATTCAGATTGTCGCCAAAGCCAATCGAGCGGGGATTCAACTGACTCCCAAACTGCTATTCCAGCACCAGACGATCGCGTTTCTGGCAGCCGCTGCTGGCACTGTCGAGGCTGTGCGAGCCGAGCAAAAACCGGTGACGGGCGCGGTGCCGCTGACTCCCGTGCAGCAGTGGTTCTTTGAAGAAAATTTTGCCTGTGGGCACCACTGGAATCAAGCCGTGATGTTAGAAGTGCGGCAACCCCTCGAAGCAGTGCTGCTGGAGCGAGCGTTCGCGCAACTTCTGACGCACCACGACGCCCTGCGCCTGCGCTTTGCGCCCGGCGAATCTGGCTGGCAGCAGTTCAATGCCGAACCGGGGGGAGCCGTGCCGTTTGAAAAATTAGATTTATCTAATTTGTTGACAAACGAGCAAAGTTGTGCTATTGAGTCTAAGGCCGATGCAGTACAGGCAAGCTTAAACCTGTCAGAAGGGCCGCTAGCGCGCGCTGTTCTGTTCGATCTGGGGGCGCAGCAACCTTCGCGCCTGCTAATAGTTATCCACCACTTAGCTGTCGATGGCGTATCGTGGCGAATTTTGCTGGAAGACTTGCAGAATGCCTGCGAGCAGTTGAGCAGGGGTCTTGCAATCTCGCTGCCGCCGAAGACGACATCTTTCAAACAGTGGGCACAGCGGCTGGTTGAATACGCTCAGTCAGAAGCGTTGCACGAAGAATTCGATTACTGGCTGGCACACCTGCAAAAGCCGATTTCTCCCCTGCCAGTAGATTTCGCTGGGGGAAGCAATGCGGTAGCCCAGTCGCGCATCGTGTCGGTGGCGATCGCAGCAGAAGACACTAACGTCTTGCTGCACGAAGTTCCCAAAGTCTACCGAACCCAAATTAACGACGTGCTGCTGGCAGCACTGGCGTGGGCGTTTGCCCAGTGGACCCGAGAGCCATCGCTGCTGGTTGATTTAGACGGGCACGGGCGAGAAGATATCTTCCCAGATGCAGACGTTTCGCGGACTGTGGGTTGGTTTACTTCCGTGTTTCCGGTACTGCTGTCGATCGGCGAGGCTTCAACTCCTGCAGATGGCTTAAAGGCTGTCAAAGAACAGTTGCGCGCCATCCCGAATCGCGGTATCGGTTACGGGTTGCTGCGATATCTCGCTGGCGGCGAAATTTCCCAGAAATTGCGCTCGCTCCCGGATGCCGAGGTGAGTTTCAATTACTTCGGACAGTTCGACCAAGTTCTCCCTGAATCATCTTTATTTGCCCTGTCTGGGGAATCCGTCGGGCAGCCTTTTAGCCCCGAAGGAAACCGCAGCTATTTGATAGAAATTAACGGATTTGTTGCGGGCGGGCAGTTGCGAATGGATTGGACTTACAGCGAGGAAATCCACCGCCGTTCTACGGTGGAGAATTTAGCGCAAAAATTTGCCGAAGCCCTGCGAGCGATCGCCCTGGCGTCCCAGGAACCCGAAGCAGTCGGCTGCACTCCCTCTGACTTTGCAGAATTCAAGTGGAGCCAGTGGACGCAAAACGACCTAGAAGACATTCTTTCAGCAATTGGAAAAGTTTGAAATGGGCAAAAGCAACGTTGAAGATTTTTACCCCCTCTCGCCCATGCAGCAGGGGATGCTCTTTCACACCCTGTACTCTCCCAACTCGGGAGTTTATTTCGAGCAATTAACTTGCACGCTTCGCAAACTGGCGAACCCGCAGGCATTCAAGCAGGCGTGGCAGCAGGTGACCGATCGACATCCCATCTTGCGTACTTCCTTCGTCTGGGAAGGCCTCAAAGAACCCGTTCAAGTCGTGTACCGGCAAGTCCAACTGCCTTGGGAGGAGTGCAACTGGCAAGGGCTCGCGCCCGCAGCACAGCAACAGCAGCTAGAAACCTTTCTCAAAAGCGATCGCGAGCGGGATTTCGATATGCGGCAACCGCCGTTGATGCGGATGACTCTGATCAAACTGGCAAAAGATACTTATTATTTCATCTGGAGCCACCACCACCTGCTGCTAGATGGCTGGTCCAACCCCACCATCCTCACAGAAGTCTTTGATTTTTACCAAGCCGAACTCAACGGCGAGCAATTATCCTTGCCGCGCCCGCGCCCCTATCGCGACTACATTGTTTGGATACAGCAGCAGAATTTGTCTGAGGCTGAGTCGTTTTGGCGGCAGCGCCTCCAAGGCTTTACCGCACCCACGCCGATGCCAATTGAGCGGGATTTTGGAGCCTCGGCGGGAGAAGAAAGCGATCGGGAGCAGCAAATCCTGCTGCCTGTAGCGACAACAGCAGCGCTGCGATCGTTAGCTCGGCAGCAGCAATTGACGCTGAACACTCTAGTGCAAGGAGCCTGGGGGCTGCTTCTGAGCCGCTACAGCGGCGAGGAAGACATCATTTTTGGAACGGTTGTCTCCGGTCGTCCACCAGACTTGGCGGGAGTAGAATCGATGGTGGGGCTGTTCGTCAACACCCTGCCCGCGCGCGTCAAAATTCGCCCAAAAGACTCGCTGCTGTCTTGGCTCAAGCAGTTCCAGGATCGACAAATAGAGGCGCGGCAGTACGAATACAGCCCCTTGGTAGAGGTGCAGCGGTGGAGCGAAGTGCCGCGCAGGCTGCCTTTGTTTGACACGCTGGTAGTTTTTGAGAACTATCCCTTGGAGTCTTCTTTGCAGAAGCGGGTTCAAAACCTGGAAATAGAAAGCGTTCTTTCTTTTGAAAAGACGAACTATGCTCTAACGCTGACGGTGGTGCCGGGTGAGGAGTTGGCGCTCAAAATTGGTTACAATAGCAACCGCTTTGAGGACAGTGCGATCGCACGGATGCTCGGACACCTGCAAACTTTACTGCAGGGAATGACTGCCAATCCTGAGCGGAAACTGTCAGAATTGCCTTTATTGAGCGCCGCCGAACGCCAGCAATTACTTGTCCAGTGGAACGACACCCAAGCGGATTACCCCAAAAATTCCTCAATTCACGAATTATTTGCAGCGCAAACAGAGCGAACCCCAGATGCAGTGGCTGCAATTTGCGAAAATGAACAATTGACTTACCGCGAATTGAATGCCAAAGCCAACCAAATCGCGCATTACCTGCAAACTCTAGGTGTAAAACCCGAAGTTTTGGTGGGAATTTGCTTAGAGCGATCGCTGGAAATGCTGGCGGCCATTTTGGGCATTTTAAAAGTCGGTGCCGCTTACGTTCCTCTCGATCCTGCTTATCCCCAAGAACGCCGATCCTTCATGCTGGCCGACGCAAAAGTTCCGGTGCTTTTGACTCAAAAAAACCTCCTAGAAACCCTCCCCCAAAACAGCGCTAAAGTCGTCTGTATCGACGGCGAATGGCAGGAAATTTCCCGCGAGAGCGATCGCAACCCCGCTGTTAAAGTGGAAGCTGAAAACCTCGCTTACGTCCTCTACACTTCCGGCTCGACTGGCACTCCCAAAGGCGTACTCGGCACCCACCGAGGCACAGTCAATCGCTGTTTTTGGAACCCCTACCCTTTTATCGAACAAGATATTTGCTGTCAAAAAACCTCCTTAAATTTTGTCGATTCGGTTTGGGAAATCTTTGCTCCTTTGTTGCATGGGTTGCCAACTGTGATAATTCCCGATCGAGCCGTCAAAGATATTAACCAATTCATTCAGACTTTATCAAAACAAAATGTAACGCGACTGGTGCTGGTTCCTTCTTTGTTGCGCGCTCTCTTAGATTCTTTCCCTGATTTAGACAGGCGTTTGCCTCAATTAAAATATTGGATTTGCAGCGGAGAAACTCTGCCGATGGAACTTTGCCAGCAATTTCGAGAGCAGATGCCCCAGCGGGTATTAATCAATCTTTATGGCTCTTCGGAAGTAGCTGCGGACGTGACGTGGTACGATGCAACTCACTGTGTCGAGAAAGTTCCAATCGGTCGCCCGATCGCCAACACGCAAATTTATCTGCTCGATCGCAATTTGCAACCCGTTTCGATAGGAATTCCCGGCGAGATTTACGTCGGCGGCGATGGATTGGCACAGGGCTACTTAAACCGTCCCGACTTAACCTCGGAGAAATTCATTTCTAGCCCGTTTGGGCAAGAAAAATTAGATTTTCTCGGTAATTCTCATCAAAAAGTTTTGTTCAAAACAGGCGATCTCGGTTGTTACCTGCCGGATGGTAATATAGAATTTCTGGGTCGTGGCGATTGCCAAGTAAAAATTCGCGGTTTCCGCATCGAACTAGGAGAAATAGAGGCAGCACTTTCTCAACATTCTTCTGTGTCCACCGCTGCTGTTTTGCTTCAAGAAAATGAACCAGGCAGTCAACGCCTAGTCGCTTACCTAGTTCCTAACTCTGGGTTCACAAATCAGCACCCAGAACTTATTTCCGAATTCCGTTCATTCTTGAAGCACAAACTGCCAGATTACATGGTGCCTTCAGCTTTTGTGCTATTAGATGCGCTGCCACTAACGCCCAACGGAAAAATTGACCGCCTCGCCTTATCTCAAAGGTGCGATTACGTTTCTGATGAAACAGCCTTCACTGAGCCACAAACGCCCACCGAGAAAGAAATTGCTGAGATTTGGACTGCTCTTTTAGGGCTAGAAAAAGTAGGAACTAACCAAAACTTTTTTGACATCGGCGGTCACTCTCTGATGGCAACACAGTTAATATCGCGAGTGCGATCGTGCTTTGGGGTAGAGTTAGCGATGTGCGATTTTTTTGCCGCTCCCACCATTGAGAATTTAGCTGAACTAATCGAGGAAGAAATTCTGGCAAACGCCGATTCTAACCAGATAGATGAATTGCTCGATCTCTTAGAAAAAAGTGAGGGAGAGTCAGCACAAACTGTGATGCTGACTGAGTAAATATCGGGTTAGCAAAAAAGCACAAACAGCCCTTTTCTCCTTAAGGCTTCGGTGGGAATAGGAGACAAAAAAGCCCATTTAACAGGATTGATGCGGGATGAATAAACTAACAGTAAAAGCCAAAGATTCTCAAGATGTAATGCAGTCATTAAAAGCCTCTGTTACCCCACTTGAAGAAAAGTTAATGGAGCTATTCAGTGCTTCAGAAAAGTCATTTTTGGCAGAAGAAGCAATGGAGGAGCGAATTTCTGCCCTAGTTCAAGACTTTTTGTACGCAAAAACTGCTAGTACAGATATTGACTTAGAGTTAATTATTCAGGAGTTTAGGGAAAACAAAATTCCCGCCCTTCCTACAGATGTTGGCAATTATATCGATGATTTGACTCAAACCCTCGTTGCTCATTCCATTCACACCTCTTCCCCCCGATATATCGGTCACATGACGAGCGCACTTCCCTATTTTGTGCGCCCGATCGCGAAGCTGTTAACCGCGATGAATCAAAATTTAGTCAAGATGGAAACTGCCAAAGTTTTAAGCCCTTGCGAGCGCCAGACTTTGGCAATGATCCACCGATTAATTTACGATTTTTCTGAGGATTTTTATAACCAGCACATTCAAAAAAGTGACAGCACGCTCGGTATCATGACAACGGGCGGCACCCTGGCTAATATTACAGCCCTGTGGTGCGCTCGCAACGCTTCTTTAGGGCCAAAAAATAACTTTAGTGGCATTGAAAAAGAAGGCTTGTACGCCGCTTTAGAGTTTTACGGCTACAAGGGAATGGTGATAATCGGCTCCCATTTGATGCACTATTCTTTTGAAAAGGCTGCCGGTTTATTAGGCATTGGCGATCGCAATCTCCTCAAAGTCCCTACCGATTCCAATCACCGCATGGATTTGGCAGCGCTGCGCCAAACTGTAGCCGAATGTCGCGATCGCAATCTGCACATTCTGGCAATTATCGGTATTGGAGGCAGCACCGATTCGGGAAGTATCGATCCGCTTCCAGAAATAGCCGCGATCGCGCAAGAAGCAAACGCTCACTTTCACGTCGATGCAGCTTGGGGCGGCCCCGTGCTTTTTTCCGAACGTCACCGGCACAAATTCGCAGGCATTGAACTAGCAGATTCCGTCACCATAGATGGACACAAACAAATGTATTTGCCAATGGGAATCGGTCTGGTTTTATTCCGCAATCCCCAAACCGCCAAAGTTATTGAAAAACACGCACCCTACACGGTGCGAAAAGACTCCATCGATCTAGGCAAGCGCTCTCTCGAAGGCTCTCGACCAGGTGCGAGTTTGTACTTGCAAGCCGCGTTGAATATCATCGGCCATCAAGGCTATGAGTTTTTGATAGATGCAGGCATCCATAAAACGCAGCACTTCGCCAATTTAATTCGGGAAAATCCAGCATTTGAATTGCTGCTAGAACCAGAAATTAATATTCTTTTATACCGCTACATTCCAGAAACCTTCAGGGAAAAAGCAGCCAAAAAACAACTAGCCGAAGCAGACAACCACTTCATCAATCAATTTAACGAGCGCCTTCAGGAGGCCCAGCGGCGAGCCGGTCACACATTCGTATCGCGAACAACCGTGCAAAACACCTGTTATGGCAAAACCATTCCCATTGTTGCTTTTCGAGTCGTCCTTGCCAACCCCCTCACCACTGAAGCAGATATCAACGTTGTTTTAAACGACCAGCTAAAAATAGCAGCAAAGCTTTCCTTAACTATCACAAACAGCGACCACTGCGACGAGGTAAATTATGATGTCTACTAATCGTTCAGAACGACTGAAAAACCTCTCGCCCGAGAAGCGAGCGCTCCTCCTCAAAGCATTGGGCAAAGAGGCAGTACAGGCTGAGCAATCTAAGCGCATTCCCAGGCGATCGCAGCAAAATTCTGCTCCCCTTTCTTTT